>JAFZRM010000217.1 GCA_017619885.1 Clostridia bacterium
ATACTGCCCGGGCGCGGCGACGGCATCCGCGGGATGCGCGGAATCGCGCTGACCGATGCGGAAAAAGCGGAGATGAAGAGCGGTCTTCTTCTGTCGCTTTATCCGCTGCCCGTTAACTACCCGGCACAGCCCGATTTCAGGCTGATAGACTCGCTGTTCTCCGGCTGCTCGGCGGCGGATAAAATATCCGCCGGATCTCTGCCCGGCGGCAATACCGGCGCGGTCTTCGAGGGTTATATAAACGCGAAAGAGACGAAAAAGCACGAGTTTTCTCTGACTTACAAAGGCGGCGTTAAGCTTTATATCGACGGACGCCTCGTCGCCGACGGCCCGTACGACCCGAAATCGGATGAAGATACAAAGACGGCGGCCGGAAGCATTATCCTTGAAAAAGGTTACCACAAAATACGCGTAGAATACGCGGAATGCAGGGGCGAAAAGCCGGTTTTGACGCTGCAGGGCGATTATGAATTCAGTTACATAACGCCGGCGGAGGGGCTGACGGAACTGCCCGCTTGGAGCGTTGATTTTTCAACGATGAAGGATCAGAAGGCGTACAGCGAAGAGGGCGCGCCCGCCGGAATATACGACCCGTACATTTATCTGCAGATAGGTTATACGGCGTATCTCGGCAAAGTCGATCTATCCAAATTGTCCCGCGTCGAGATCGTCTACTGCTGCGACGGGTCGGATATAACGAGACAAAGGTTCGAATCCTCGTCGTCGCTCGCGATAGGACTGAAGAGCGAGGATTCGACGTACGGAGTCGACAGAACGGATAATTTCGAAGGCGACATAGCTCATACCGACATGGTCTTCTCAGAGCGAATGTGGGCGACCGGCGCGAGGACCGCCGTGATCGACCTGACAGGCGTTACGTACAGCGGCGACGTGTGGCTTTCTCTGCACAACCCCGCCGGGACCTTTATCGGCATACTTAAAATTAATTTCTTTGCGTAAAGGCGGAAACACTATGAATTACTATATTGGCATCGACCTCGGCACAAGCTCGTGTAAGGGGTCCGTCGTCGACGGGAACGGCAAGGTCCGCGGCACGCACAGCGTAAAATACGGCGTCAGCTGCCCCGCGCCGAATTTCAGCGAACAGGCCCCGGCGGACTGGTATTCCGCCGCCGTGCAGATACTGAAAAAACTGTCGTCGGGAATTGAAGACGATATAAAAGGCGTCAGCATCGCCGGGCAGATGCACGGGCTCGTGATGCTCGATGAAGACGACAACGTCATTCGCCCGGCGATCCTCTGGAATGACGGCAGAAGCGAAAAGCAAACAAAGTTTTTAAACGGCATCCCGGAGACGTTCGAAGAAACGGGAAACACCGCTTTCCCCGGTTTCACCGCCCCGAAAATACTGTGGGTCAAAGAAAACGAGCCAGAGAATTTCAAAAGGTGCCGTAAGATCTGTCTGCCGAAGGACTATCTCGCTTATATGCTCACCGGCGTTTTCTCGACCGACTTTTCCGACGCGGCGGGCATGCTGCTGCTCGACGTCGAGCATAAAAAATGGTCGCAGAGAATGTGTGAGATCTGCGGCATCACCGTCGGTATGCTCCCGAAGCTTTATGAAAGCTATGAGGTCACGGGCAGGATCAAACCGGAGTTCGGATTGAAAAACGCCGTGATGTGCGCGGGCGCAGGCGACAACGCCGCCTCCGCCGTCGGCACGGGCACGCTGTCGCCCGGCGACTGCAGCATATCGCTCGGCACGAGCGGCACGGTGTTCCTGCCGTGCGATGAATATATTGCAGGCGCGGGAAGGATCCTGCACAATTTCTGCCACAGCAACGGCAGATATCATCTGATGGGCTGTATTCTCTCCGCCGCGAGCTGCGACGACTGGTGGACGAAACGGATCTTAAAGGGTGATTACGACAGATTCACGCTTGAAAAAGCGGCGGCCACCGGCGTGTATTTTCTGCCGTATCTAACGGGCGAGCGCTGTCCGCACAACGACGTGTACGCGCGCGGCGCGTTTATCGGACTGTCGGCGGAGACGACGCGCGAGGATATGTGTCTCGCCGTATACGAGGGCGTCGCATACGCTCTGCGCGACTGCGTCAAGGCGGGCGGCGTCAGCGTCAGATCCGCCGTTTTATGCGGCGGCGGCGCGAAAAGTCCGCTGTGGCAGGCGGTCGTGTCAAACGTGCTCGGCGTCGATATTTACGTGACCGAGACGGAGCAGTTCGGCGCGGCGATGCTCGCGATGGTCGGCTGCGGCGAATACCCCGACCTCGTCACCTGCGCGACCACGACGGTAAAAAAGAAGCTCGCGGTAAAATATGATAAAGAAATACACGAAAAATATAACAAGGGGTTTGAGGTTTATAAAAAGCTATACCCAGTACTGAAAACTATTTATTGAGGGTTAATATGAAAAAGATAATATCTGTTGTGCTTGCTTTGTTAATTTTACTCTTACTGTTTTCTTGCGACATTACGTCCGAGATAACAGAGACTGTGGAAACGGAAAATGTAATAACAACAAAAACAGAGGAGGAAACGACAACAGATATGAACTCCATAATAAAAAGCGACGTTAAGGTTGAAACGTTTCAGACATCTTCCGCGTATGATACGGGTATAGATTGTAAAAACGTAAGGCTTGGTTGGCGTATAAATACAGAAAAACGCGGCATGTATCAGACTGCGTACAGATGCGTTGTTGAAGACGAGCAAGGCACTTTGGCTTGGGACAGCGACTGGGTGCAAAGCAACGAGCAGACTGGTATCGTTCCGCAAAACCTTAAACCGGAAACGATATACACCGCAAAGGTCAAAATAAGAGACGAAAACGGTACCGAATCCGATTTCGGCGAGCCGTTTTCATTCGAGACCGCGCCCGATAAGCCGGAAGGCGTGTGGATAGCCGCGGAAAGGCTGGCAAGATACGTTTTCAGCCTCGACCAGCCCGCGGCCAATATCGAGCGCGCGCGTTGTTACCTCGCAAGCACCGGCGTTATCGAGATCAGGCTGAACGGCAGCAAGGTCGGCGATCTCATTTGGGGACCGCGCAAGGGCGTCTCCGATAAAGTCGCATATTATAACACATTCGACGTAACGTCTATGCTGAAAGACGGCGAAAACTGCGTCGGCGCGTACGTAAGCGGCAGCACGTATATGAATCACGACCTGTGCGGCATGCTGCGCGTAAAGTATAAAGACGGAAGCGTACAGACGGTCAGCACCGGGAAAGGCTGGAAAACGTGCGCCGCCTCGGAGATCGTAAAAGAGGATCTGTCGAAGGGCGAGGATATCGACCTGACGAAGAAAACGGAATGGGACACGCCGGGATTCAGAACGGATGCAAGCTGGAAGGACGTTTCAACTGTCAGCTTCGGTCCTGTCGACGGCGAACTTACGATACCCGATAACTCCGGCATTTTCACGACGTATCGGAGCTTCAGCGGAAACTACACGATAGAAGCCGTCATAACGGTCAGAAAGACCCTCGGCACCATTATGTTCGGAGCGAAGGACGGCGTCTCGAGCCCGCTTATGTGGCAGGTCACGGATTCCGGATTAAGGCTCCACAAGGTCGGCTGGACGGAGATAGACACTCCGTCCGCAAAAGGTCTCGGCAAGGACAAAAAAGTCACGATGAAGATCGAGATACTTGACGGCACGGTCACCACGTACATAAACGGTAACAAGGTACATACCGTAAACCTTCCGCAGAGCCAGACGGACGGCGCGCTCGGCATACGCTCCGCGCTGAACGAGGTCGCGTCATACGACAGGATAACCGTCACGCAAAACGGCAAAGTCGTCTGGGAAGACGAATTTGATTTTGTCGACACGGAAAAATGGAATTTCCCGGGCGAGGCGGAGATAGTCCCGTCTCCGACCGGAACGAAAGTCATAAAAGAGATAAAGCCCGTATCATGCAATGAAATAACGTCGGGCGAAAAAAAAGCCTACATACTCGACTTCGGCGTCAATATGCAGGGCTACGCAAGAATGACGTTGAAGGGCAACAAAAACGATAAATATAAAATAGAATATTCCGAGCTGCTTGACGAGAACGGCGACATATGGGCGAACACCACGGCGCACAAGCCCGTATCGACTTATACGCTATCGGGCGGCGACGACGTGTTTGAGCCGAGATTCTTCTACACCGGCTTCCGTTATCTGCGTGTGACGGCGCCGGAAAACGCGGAATTCGATCCCGACGCTTTCACTGCGTGTTTCACGAGCGACGACGTTGTACAGACCGGATTTTTCGAATCGTCGAACGAGCGTCTTGATCAGGTCTTTGAAATGTATAACGTCTCGCAGCGCTCCAATATGATGGGCAACTATACCGACTGTCCGCAGCGCGAAAAGAACGGATGGACCGGCGACGCGGCGGTCACAAAGGAATCCGCGGCTATGCTATTGAATGATTATACGACCGCGGAGGCGTTTCTTGACGCGATGCTTATGGACGTAAAAGCCGACGGTCGTCCCGAAATAGTCGTCCCGCGTCCGTCCGGCACGGAGAGCGGAGCACAGTATGATATAACGTGGGCGAGTGCGATATTTATTTTCCCATACGAGCTTTATATGCAGACGGGCGATAAATACTATATCGAACACAGTATCGACACTCTGATAAAAGTGTTTGAATATGCGGCATCTTATGAAAAAAACGATCTGGTCACGCAGAACGTCTACGGCGACTGGGTCGGGCTTGACAACGCGAAGGGACTTGTCGACAGCGGTTATCTTTCCGCGGTCTGCTATTACAACTGCGGGATGCTGCTGTCGGAAATGCTCGGTATAGCGGGCAGAGACCGTACGGAGCACGACGCTCATATGAAAAAGGTCTACGACGCCATACAGAAAAAATACTACAAAAACGGTTATTACGCCAAAAAGAGCCAGACGTGCTTATCGATGGCGCTTGATTTCGGCCTTGTCACCGACGAAAATAAGGCGCTCGTATCAGATAAGCTGATCGATATATGCGATAAAAAAGGACGCGTTTTAGGTACGGGCGTGCTCGGCACGAAATCGCTTTACGACGCGTTGAGCGAGGCAAACGAGCATAAGCTCCTGCTTGATATGACGATATCGGCGGAAAAAGGCTCGTTCGGGTTTATGATCGACAACGGCGCGACGTCGCTCTGGGAATACTGGGACGTTGCGGGAAAGAACTTCAATTCGACCCTGGGAGACTTTTTAGCCTACTTCGATTCGCAGAACCACGTGATGCTCGGCGGCGGTCCGGCGTGCTGGATGTTTGAAGGGCTCGGCGGTATCAGAAAAACGGGCGCGGGCTACAGAACCGTAACTTACCGCCCCGGCATTGAAAGCGGGCTTACCTACGTCAATTCTTCAATAGACGCCTTGATCGGATTATGCGTATCTGACTGGAGATATGAAAACGGCGTGCTAACATGGAATATCACTGTTCCGACTAATACGACGGCAACGGTCGTTATACCGTTATCCGACGCAAAGAGCGTGACTGAATCCGGTAAGAGCGTTTTTGAGTGTGACGGCGACGGCATAAGATACGAGGGCAGAGGCGGCGACGGCGAATTTATATACACCGTCGGCGGCGGAGAATATTTGTTTACGGCGAGCTGAGAGCCGAGGTGTTATGTATTTAAAAAAAGATATTGAGATCATACGCGATCTGTGTAAAAAGTATATGGAGATCGCCGAGTCGGAAAGACACGTGAAGATGCGGCGGAGATTTAAAGATACTAACGATCTTAAAATCGTCCGTCCGCCGCTCATAATCGAGGAGATACCGTGGCAGCAGATGAATTACGAACACGCCCTCGACTGCGTCTGCGGGGACGCGGGGCTTCGCGGCATGGAATACGGACTGCGCGTCGCGCTTTTCCGCGAAAAATATTTTATGTGTGACAATTTCATCGAACCGTGCTGGGTCGTGCGGAAGGCATTTTCGTCGACCGGCAACGGACTTGATCAGATGGTGAAGGAAAACGTGAAAAACGCGCTTCACACCGACATAAAGTCGCACGAATATCACGACGTTTTGGAAAACGAGGATGCGCTTGAAAATTTCCATCTGCCGAAAGTTACCGCATATCCCGAGGCGGACGAAAACAACGTAAATCATATACGCGAGATCGTGGGCGACACGATCCCCGTGGTCCTGCGCGGGCACGGTATATACGACGCGCCGTGGGACAGGATAGCGCGGCTGCGCGGCGTGCAGAGCATCTTATATGATATGTACGACCGCCCGGAATATCTGCTGAAGATACGGCAGTTATACGCCGACGAGACGGAGTCGTATCTGTCGCAGATGGACTCCCTCGGTCTGCTTGAAAACACCGGCCCCGACCTGCACTGCACGCCCGCGTACGTGGAGCTGCCGGAGGGCGACCGCGACAGGAAACGGCTGTCCGGCGCCTGGTACCGCACGATGGCGCAGATGTTCTCGACCGTCTCGCCCGAAGATCTTTACGAATACGATATAAAATTCAGCATACCGATCGCGGAAAAATGCGCGTACACGTATTACGGCTGCTGCGAGCCGCTTCACGACAGGATAGATATCATAAAAAAGATCCCGAACCTGAGAAAGATCGGGTGCAGCCCGTGGGCTGACGTCGAGCGGACCGCGGAGCAGATAAAGGGTGATTTCGTGCTTTCAAGGAAGCCGAACCCCGCATTCGTTTCCTCCGTCGTCGACCCGGAGCAGATCAGAAAAGAAGCCGAGGAGACGGTGAAGGCGTGCCTGAAGCACGGCTGTCCGTGCGATATAACGCTGAAAGACATAAGCACCGTCGGCGACAGACCGGAAAACCTGATCGTCTGGTCGCAGGTCGTGTCAGAAGTGCTCGACGAATATTACGGTAAAGAGTAAGGAGCTGCAAATGAGGATAATCCACAACAAAGGCGTGTGCGATCCGCACGTGCATATTTTCAACGGCCGCGCGTATATGTTCAGCACGCACGACAGAGGTCCCGGTCAGCCGAATTTCAGAATGGACGACTGGAGGGTTTTCTCCTCCGACGATCTGCTGAACTGGCGGCTCGAATACACGCTTCGCCCTGAGGACACTTTCTTGGGCAAATGCGAGGAGTGCTACGCGACCGACGCCGCGGAGCGGAACGGCAAATACTATATGTATTTTTCGCATCAGCAGTACTGCATCGGAGTCGCCGTGAGCGAGAACGGACCGGGCGGGCCGTATAAGGACGCGCTCGGAAAACCGCTCATACCGAAGGGCATGGTCGACACGGCGTGCTACGATCCGACGGTGTTCATCGACGACGATGAAAACAAAACGCCGTATATCATGTTCGGGTTCACGTGCATCGGCAAAAAGTATTACGCAGCGCGCCTGAATGAAGATATGATCTCGCTCGCCGAGCCGCCGAGGCCGGTGGAGCTTCAGCCGAACTGGGACAGCGACGCGTGCTGGATAGAAAAACATAACGGGATATATTATCTGACGACGCACGAGGCGCGATACGCCACGTCAAAAAGCATTTACGGTCCGTATACGTATCACGGAAAATTCATGTACGATTACACGACCGACCACGGCACGTTCTTCACCTATCACAACCAGACTTATTTCACCTACGGCGTGCCGGAGAATTTAGGCGACGAGAAGATCGACCCGTATTACCGCACGACGAAGATCGTCTACGCTCATTTCAAAGACGACGGCGGGATAGTCACGGACGAGTTCATAAAAGTCAACGGCGTCGGTCAGTACGACGCGAACTGGGACGTGATAAAGGGCGAATGGTATTTCGCCGCTTCTGACGGTATATACAAAAAGGAAAACGAAGACGGCTTCGAGCTGCGCGGCATAAAAAACGGCTCGTATCTGTACTATCAGAACGTGGAGCGGATGCGATCGAACGCTCCGATCGAGCTTCGCGTGTCGAACGGCAACAAAGAGCCGTGCACGATCGAGATTCGCGAGAACAGCCCGTTCGGCGCCGTGCTCGGCTGCCTCAAAGTCGGATCGACCGGCGGCTTTGACAGATTCGAAACATTTAAACTCGAACTTGAAAACACGTATGGGACGCACAACCTCTGTTTCGTGTTCAGATCTGAAGCGGAGGAGGCGGCGAGGTTCGAAGACTTCAGATTTACAAAGGTAAGACCGTAAACGGAGCAAAACGATGGAAACTATACGCAATCCTCTGCTTGATGAAAACATATTCGTTCCCGACACCGAAGCGCACGTGTGGGGCGACGGGCGGATATATCTGTACGGCTCGTACGACATACGCGGGGCAAGATCCTACTGCAGCGGCGAATATCACGTGTATTCGTCGGACAATATGACGGACTGGACCGACCACGGAGTTTCCTTCCGTTTCTCCGATATCAGCTGGGCGGACGACTGCCCGTACAAAGCGCTTTACGCGCCGGACTGCGCGTACCGCGGCGGCGTGTATTATCTTTATTACTGCATACCCGACGGCAGATGCGGCGTCGCCGCGTCAGAGCTGCCGTACGGGCCTTTCAAAGACGTCTGCCGCCTCGACCTTAACGGCGAAGACGGCATCGACCCCGCCGTTTTCATCGACGACGACGGCCAGGCGTATATCTACTGGGGGCAGTTCGACAGAGTCCGTTCGGCGAAGCTCAACCCCGACATGATAAGCATAGACAAATCGAGCGTCACTCAGCCCCTCTCCGTCGCCGAGCACGATTTCCACGAGGGCAGCTCGGTAAAAAAGATCAACGGCAAATACGTTTACGTCTATACCGACACTCACCGTCACAAGGATATCAGACCCGGCGGCATGGCGACGTGTCTCGGTTACGCCGTGTCTGACCGGCCGCAGAGCGGATTTGAATACCGCGGCGTCATAATCGACAATTACGGCTGTGATCCGGGCACGTGGAACGACCACGGAAGCATCGCCGAGTTTAACGGCCAGTGGTACGTTTTCTATCACCGCTCGACGCACGGCTCGGAGTTTTCCCGCCACGTCTGCGCGGAGAAAATAGAAATATCAGACGACTGCACTATAAACGAGGCGGAAATGACCTCCGGCGAGCTAAAAATGAAAGAGTATATAAAAGCGAACGCCGCCTGTTCTCTTCACGGCGCCGTCAGGATCGGCGGCGAACGGCTCGGGCTCGAGGGCGCGAAGCCGGGTGACCGCGCGGTCTACCGATACGTAACTCTTGATAATGCAACCGGCTTCAGGGCAGACGGTGAAGGCGGAGCGGTCAGCGTTTACGCCGACGGAAAACCGATCTGCCGCGGCAAAGCGGACGGGCGCGTATACGGCTTTGAAAGCATGAGCGGCAGATTCGAGATACAGATCGAGTTCCGCGACTGCCCGTGTCTGTACGGCTTTGAATTTCTGTAAGGGACTTTATCATGGGAAGTATCATTTACTTTGACCGCCCGGCCGATTCGTTTGAGGAAGCGCTGCCGCTCGGCGGCGGCAAACTCGGCGCGATGATATACGGCGGCACGTCTGAGGAGCGCATAAGCTTAAACTACGACGAGCTGTGGACGGGTTTTCCGCGCGACGACAACAAAGACGCCTACGGCGATTTTATCCGCGCGCGGGAGCTTGCGCTGTCAGGCGATGAAAAGGGCGCGGAGCGGCTGATCGAGGAGAAGATCTGCTCGCCGTCCGTTCAGTCTTATCAGCCCGCCGGATATTTTCTGATAAAAAGAGACGTCTCCGGCCAAAGCGGCTACGGACGCACGCTCGGGCTTGACACGGCGACGGCAAAGGTCACGTACCGCTCGGGCGGATCGGTCTTTGAAAACACGTATATCACCCCGGCGCAGTACGACTGTCTTGCCGTGAGGTTTTCGTGCTCCCGTAAATCCAGTCTGCGGATCGGCTTCGTCTGCCCGCTGAATCACACGCAGGGCTGCGGCGACGGCGTCTTTTTCACCGACGGCGAATGTATGTACGACTCGGCGCAAAACAGAGAAGCCGACAAGAGCCGCGACCGGGATTACTCGGACAAAGACGGGAAGCGCGGCATCCGTTTCCGCGTCGCCGCCGCCTGCGACACGGACGGCGTCACGGACGTGCGCAAAGACGGGATAACGATAAACAACGCGTCATACGTCGTTTTGTACGCCGCAGTCGAAAGCAGCTTTGCCGGATACAAATCGCATCCGTATTTGAACGGTAAAGAATACAAAAACGCCGCCGTCAGAAAAGTTCTTTCGGCGAAAGCGGCGGGCTTTTACGCGCTGCTTGAAGAACACGTATCGGACTATAAAAAGTATTTTGACAGAGTCAGCCTTGAGATTCAAGGCGCCGACAGATCCGATCTGCCGACGGATAAGCGTCTGGCGGCGTTTTTGACGGACAGATCGGACACGGGGCTGTACAGGCTCTTGTTCGATTTCGGCAGATATCTGCTTATCTGCGGCTCGCGCCCCGGATCTCAGCCGCTGAATCTGCAGGGGATCTGGAACGAGCAGGTCAACCCGCCGTGGAACTCAGACTATACGGTAAACATCAACACGGAAATGAACTACTGGCCGGCGCTCGTCACCGACCTGCCGGAGATGCAGGAACCGCTTACGCGAATGGTGAAAGAGCTGTGCGGGAACGGGGCGAAGACGGCGCGCGATTATTACCGTGCGCGCGGCTTCTGCGTCCATCACAACACCGATATATGGCGCGCCTGCCAACCGGTGCGCGGCCGCGCGGTCTGGTCGTTCTGGCAGATGTCGGGCGGCTGGCTGTGCAGGCATCTGTTTGAGGAATACGAGTATTCCGGCGATATTGCGTTTCTGAAAGACACGGCGTATCCGGTAATGCTTGAAGCGTGCCGGTTTTATCTCGATATGCTGACGCCCGACAAGGACGGATATCTCGTTATGGCGCCGTCGACTTCACCGGAAAACGTTTATCTGTGCGACGGCGGCGCGTGTTCCGTCAGCGTCACGACGGCGATGACGATGAGCATTATAAAAGAGCTTTTTGAAAACACGCTGAATGCGGCGGCGGCTCTTTGCGATGAAAACGGCGATATAAACGCGATCCGTGAGGCGCTGCCTCGGCTTCTGCCGCTGCAGACCGGATCGGACGGCAGACTGCTCGAATGGTACGACGAGGTGCCTGAGGCGGAGCCCGGTCACCGTCATCTGTCGCACCTTTACGGGCTGTACCCGGCGAGGCTGATAACGCCGGAGCGGACGCCGGCGCTTGCCGAAGCCGCGAGGCGTTCGCTTGAAGCGAGAGGCGACGAGGGTACCGGCTGGAGCCTCGCCTGGAAGATAAACCTGAGAGCGCGGCTTTTCGACGGCGACCGCGCGAAAAAGCTGCTCGATATGCAGCTGAGACCGGCGACCGCGTCGAGCGGAGGGAGCTATCCGAACATGTTCGGCGCTCATCCGCCGTTTCAGATCGACGGCAATTTCGGCGCCGCGGCGGGCATAGCGGAAATGCTTCTGCAAAGCGACGGGGAAACGGTATGGCTCCTCCCCGCCCTGCCGTCAGACTGGCGCACGGGCGAAGTAAAAGGACTTCGCGCCAAAGGCGGCGCCAAGGTCGACATTAAATGGGAAAACGGTAAAATAACGCATTACGAGATAAAAGGCGGAAAGAACTGCCGCGTGATAAAATGCAGATGAACGGAGTCGATATGGAAAAATACAAAGATAAAACACTGCCCCCGGAAGAGCGGGCGCGCGATCTGCTCGGGCGGATGACGCTGTCGGAAAAGATCTGTCAGCTGTCAACTCAGATCATATTCGACGTTTCAGGCGACGAATACAGACAGAAACGCGATTTCCGCCTCGGAAGCTTCCGCAACCCCGGGCATTTTATGCACTGGAAGGATAAAAAGACGTCATCACCGTCCGAGGTCGCTCGCTTCATCAACGAAGACGTGAGAAAGACCGTCGGGGCGAGCCGTTTCGGCATCCCGCCGATAGAAAACGGCGAGGCGCTTCACGGCGCGCAGTGGGGTATGGCGACGTGCTTCCCGCAGCCGATAGCGCTCGCGGCGACGTTTGACAAAGAGCTTGTATCCGGGGTCGCCCGTATCATCGGCAAAGAGGTCGCGGCGGCCGGCGTCAGGCAGGTCTTCGCGCCGGTCGTCAACGTCTCCCGCGACTGCCGCTGGGGGCGCACGATGGAGACGTTCGGCGAGGACGTGCTTTTATGCTCGGATATGGGCGAGGCGATGTGCCGCGGCTTTCAGAGCAGCGGCGTCATAGCGTCGCCGAAACATTTTGTCGACAACTACGCCGACGGCGGGCGCGATTCGAACGAATCGCATTCGTCGTGGCGCACGCTTTACGAGGTGTATCTGCCGCCGTTCAAGCGGTGCTTTCAGGCGGGCGGCGCGGCGTCCGTCATGGCGGCGTACAACGCTGTCGACGGCGTGCCGTGCTCCTGCAGCAGAAAGCTTCTGACCGGTATCCTGCGCAAAGAATGGGGATTCGACGGCTTCGTCGTCTCCGACTACAACGGAGTCAGGGACGTGTGCAATGCGCATCAGATCGCGGACAGCGAGGCGAAGGCGACGGCGATGTGTATAAAAGCGGGGCTTGACGCGCCGCTTCCGAACAGCTGTGAGAAAAACGTGCTCGAGGCGATCGAAAAAGGCTACCTGACGGAATCCGACGTGGACCGCGCGGCGGGGCGGATACTTAAGGCGAAATTCGCGATAGGACTGTTTGACGAGCCGTACGTTAACGAGGACACGATCGACGGCTTCGTCCGCTGTGAAGCGCATAAAAAAGCGGCGCTTAACGCCGCGAGGCAGTGCCTGGTACTGCTCAAAAACGACGGCGTCCTGCCGTTTGACAGATCGGCCGTGAAGACGGTCGGCGTCTTCGGCAAAGGCGCCGATACCGTGCCGGTCGGCGACAATTATTCCGGCCCTTATCAGGGCTGGCGCGCCGACGACGCGTACACGCCGCTCGGATATTTAAAAGAGTTTTTAGGCGGCGGCGTGAAGATAATCACCGGCACGGACGAGCAGATACCGCAACTCGCGCCGGGGTGCGATATATGCCTTTACTTTACGAAAATGCTCGAGGGCGAGGGGCGCGACAGATGCAATATCCGGCTGTCGGGTGAAAAACGTACGTCTGATATCAAAAACGCCGGAGGTATGATAGTAGATCAGGCGAAGGCGGAGAGCGGCGCGGATCAGGAATCGGCGATCGTCGCCATGGCAAAAGCGAACCGCAGCTGCGCCGTGATCCTGCTCAATGGCGCGCCGATAGACATGACCGGCTGGATAGAAGACGTCCCGGCGGTGCTCGAGGCGTGGTATCCGGGCGAGCAGGGCGCTCAGGCGATCTGCGAGGCTCTTTTCGGGCTTATCGACCCGTGCGGCAAAACTCCGATGTCGTTTCCGAAATCGGTCGGTCAGCTGCCGCTGTACTACTCGTTCAAGCCGAGCGGCCGCGGCTATCACTACAACGAAAACGACGGAAAACCGCTTTTTGAATTCGGATTCGGGCTTTCATACACGCAATTCCGTATAGACAACGTGAGCTGCTTTGCGCATGACGACGGGCTTACGGTGGAGTACGATATAGTGAATACCGGCAACCGCGACGGCGCGGAGGTCGTGCAGATTTATCTGCAGAGCAGAAACTGCGGCGTCGTCCGCCCCGTATCGGAGCTTAAAGCGTACCGGAAAACCAGACTTGATCCGGGCGAAAAAAAGCGCGTGGCGATAAAGCTCGGCGCCGAGGCGTTCAGCTATTACGACGAGGCGCTTGACTACGGTATGTTCGACGGCGATCACACCGTTATGCTCGGCGTGTCGTGCAGTAAGATCCTTCAAACGTTCGAGGTGTCTGTCAGAGACGGCAGACTGTACGTCGGATAACGCGCTCCCGGACGCCTGATTGGAAAAAACAAAAGAAATTTCAAAAAACACTTGCAAAAACGAAAACAAGCGTGTATAATATATCTGAATATGATACGCGTCATATCAAATCACGTTCATTTTGTGTAATACACAACAAAATAAAAAAACGAAAGGATCAGACAAAATGAAAAAGATCATTGCAACAGCGATAGTCGTCCTCATGGCGGCGGCGCTCTGCACGACCGCGTTCGCCGCGAGCCACGCTCCCGAATACAAGGTCGGCGATACTCTCGTCGACGAAAAGTTTGACGGCGAGGATCTCGGCGAAGCGTTCGCAGGATGGGCGGGCTACAAGCTCGAAGACGGAAAGATCCATCTCGGTTACAGCGGCAACTGGATAGAATCTTCTCCCGAATTCCACACTGTCGCAGCATACTCGAACTACTACGCATCTTTCAAGATCGCCGGCGCTCCCCGTGACTGCTATTACGGCTTTGCGCTCCGCGCTCCCGAAGGCGAACACGGCGGCCTTATGAACGGCGGCAGATTCGGCGTTCCGTCTCCCGACGAAATGAGCACCGGTCTTGCGATCGACCTCTACGGCGCGGCGAACTCCACGCTCGGCGATAAGATCGGCATCACGTTCTGCAACGGCGCCCGCAACGGCGACGCTCCCGCGTTTATGGTAGACCGTCCCGAAGGTTTCGGCGACGGCGGTGAAGCTCTTGTCGAAGTCGTCGACACCGGCGACGTGATCACCATAATGATCAACGGCAAAGAGATCGTGACGATCGAACTTTCCGAACAGGTCGACGGCGCCTACACGAAGGCCGCTGCATACAAGGCTGACGGTAGCGAAATAGGCAAATTCGACGTAAGCGTCCTTGCGGCCGGTTCCATCGTTTTCTACCAGAGAAACGACTACATCACGGTCGACGACCTCAAGATCGCAGCTCTGACCGAAGGCGATGAGGAACAGCAGGGCGGCGAGGAACAGCAAGGCGGCGAAGAACAGCAGGGTGCTGCTAACCCCGGCACCGCTGACGCGGCCGTCATAGCGATAGCGGCTGTTGCCTGCATAGCTCTCGCGGGCATCGCAATCGCAAAGAAAGTCAGATAATCTGGCAGAATAATCAAAAGAGCCGCCGCGTCTGCGGAGTGCTCTGAAATACAGATAAAAATACCGGCTGAATGAAGAAAACGATCTTTGTTCAGTCGGTATTTTTTCGTATTCGTTGTATCAGATCGTGCCGGAGGCACTCATAATCCGGCGGAACCGATCATCATGTACGTAGGGGTTCCCCGACGCGAAGTTGAGAGCGTTGGGGGGGTCCCGTCAGGCAATTCATTTTTTTTGATGAATTGCGCTTCGCGCATGAATTGACGGCTTTGCCGTCTTGAATTGGCTGCGCCGTGAATTGACGCTATTGCGTCATTATCACTCCATATACCTTGAAATTACGTACTCTCCCGTTTTTATGTTGACTATGACCATGTCGTTATCCACCCATCTTTCAGCCGACATATTGCGTATGCCGTCGTCGTACGCGGCTAAGTTGTTTTCTTCAAGGTAGTGCTGAGTGGGGCGTATCATTATGCCAAACCAGTCGCCTGTTTTTAAGTCGTTATAGCCGCCCGAGTAAAAACCATCAAGCGACACGTTGTCGATATGACACAGCAGCCGCGCCTCCTCCGTGTCGTACGGCAGAATGTACACGTCGCCGTTCATTTTCATTTTGCCTTCCTCCGGCTTGTCGGGGATTATGGGATGTTTTTCAAGATCGTCGAAAAGACCGAGATACAGCCTGTTGTTTTTCGCCCTGCTTATACCTAAGCACTTTTCTATTATCATCCTCTCCCTCTCGCCGTTTTTATCTGAAATATACCACGATATATACATTCCCGGCATATTGTTGTTTACGACGACACATTCGTGCAGTCTGCCGGCGTAAATGACCGGATTGTACGGCTTAGGGTCGTTTCCCTCAAGGTCCGTGGCTAAATCATCGCCTGTGCTCCCCGTCGGTATCCATATTATCATATTATCCGTAAACCCGAAAAGTCTGTAACCGCTCTGTCTCTTAACGCTTATTACCTCTTCCGTAAAAACGTCAAGCCGCTTTAAGCCATCGTCTCTGCCGCTTACTTCGAAATACAGATACCGCCCGTACCGGCGCATTTCGCTTAAGCGTATGGGGTAATCCTTTTCAAAGATCGTTTTATATTCGTCCGTATCCACGTTATACGAATAGATACTGTTTTTTAAGTTCCCTTTATCATCGACGTCTCCCTCGTCGATCTTTATCGCGTACATCGTGTTGCCGATGCTCTTAACGTACATTGAATTATGAAAACGGCAGTTCGGGTTGTCGTGCGTGCAGAAAGGATCGGTACATACCGGCGTGCATTCGCCGGTGTGTACGCTGCGTTTTAAAACGATTATATTGCCGTTTATATCCGTCTCATTGAATATGTAATCGCCTTCTATATCGTCTTCCTCGGGATAATACGGCGCTATATCGTACTGCCAGTCAAAGCGGTGAGAGTCGTTTTCGTCTGTTGCCGCAGGCTCCGGATTCTCTTCTTTTGTTTCTTCCGTTTCTTTTGTGTCGTCCGCAGTCTGTGGGTTCATAATATAACTCTTATATTCAATATATTTGAGCCCCAAAAACAGAGATCCGAAAATGACGATACAAAGCGCAAATGCGCCGGCGACCCGCAGAACGGGCATGAATGCCGGTTCATATCCCGGTTTTTGCGCCAGATCATCCTCATATTTTACAAAATCCGAAATATTATCCTCACTTAAACCGGACACGGCGTTTAAAAACAGCTCTTTTTTCTGTTGTCTGTTCACAGATTATATCCCTCCTTCAAAAGTATTTCCTTCAAGCCCGCGCGTATCTGTACAAGCTCCTTGTCGACAGTGGACTTGCTTACGCCGAGCTTCTTCGCCGTCTGCGCGGCGGAGCGGTTTACGTAGTATCTGCTAATAAATATGTACTGCTGTCTTGCGGGAAGCGACGAAACGTAGCTGTTTATGATATCCGTCAGCAGCCTTTCGTCAAGCGCGCTGTCGGCGTCTTCTCCCGGGATCAGGTCTGCCAGCTCGTCAAGCGGCGAAAACATCTTTTTCGGTATACGCCGCGCGCGTTTGTTCTTTTTTATAACGTCAAGCGCACAGCGGCGCAAAAGCACCGTAAGATACGTTTTCAGCGACTGCGGCCTTTTAGGCGGTATGGAATTCCACGCTGCAAGATACGCGTCGTTGACACATTCCTCCGCGTCACGCCGGTCGTCCGTCATGTTCGCCGCAACGGCTTTAAGATAACCGCCGAATTTCCTTGCCGTTTCCGTAAGCGCTTTTTCGTCACGGTCAAAAAACAAGGCGATTATCTCTTCATCCTTTAAAAGCATGATACTTTCCTTTCGTTTGAGGTCCCTCTGCAATATAAAAACGACGTTTTTTCAAAAATGCGTAAAACAGCAAAAAATACCGTAAAAACGGTATTTCAAACGTTTGATCCGGCACGGATCACAGCCCTGCCGAAAAATGCTATAACACCGTTCCTGCTGATATTCTGCCTCCCGCGGCGTTTATGTGTATTATAATCATATCATAATTTATTTATCGTGTCAACCGTTTTCACATGGTATTTTGTCACACAAAAAGATAACGACACTATAATAAAAAACAGCGTACAGACTTGATTCTGCCCGCTGTCGACTATGTGGTTATTAACACCATGACAAAGAATTATTAAGTTATCGTTATACGGTCGTTCCTTTAAGTTTGTTTAACATGAGTGCGTTGGAGGTTCCCGAGGCACTCATCATTTACTGCATTTTTTTACCTTACGGGGCGTTTCAGGCGGTCACGTCAAAGTCAGCTCCCTCGCGTACCTCTCGTACCCGCCGCCTGTCACGAACTGCGGCAAGCCCTCTCTTATCTCGCTTACGAAATTGAAATGCAAATGACCTGTCAGTATAGCCTTTATCGCGGGCTCGTTTTTAATGTATTCTATCATTTTCAAGGTCGGCTCGTCGGGGCGCTGCTGTACGGCGCGGAATTCGCTGTACGGGAGCAGGTGTTCCTCGTCGCAGCCGACGAGATACGTCGGCGCCGCCGGATGCAGCGCCATATGGTGATCGTATAACGACTGCTCGAAAAGCGGATCGTGGAACGCAAGTATGACGGGCAGACCCTTCTCCGCCTCGCGCTTCAGCCGCCAAATCTGCCAGTCCTCAAACCGGTAATAGCTGTTGTCGATACCGACGATATTCACGCCGCCGACCGTGCGGGAATTGAAGAACATAGGCACTCCGAGGCCGTAACCCATTGCCATATAGCTGTTCATACGGTACGCATTATCTTCCCACGCCTCGCCCACGTACTGCGAATAATCGTGATTTCCGGCTATGAAAAAGATCTTCTCATCCTGCAGGATCTTACGCGCGAAATCAACGTTTGCGGCGGATACGAAATCCATAAGATCGCCCGTGTGGACGAGCAGATCGCAGTTTTCTTTCGCGTATTCTATCTGTTCGTACAGATATTCAGCCGCCCCCTCGCCCATTCTGCCCGAAAGGGCTCTTTTTCTTTCGTCGTCGCGCCCGTCCGTCAGCGTCAGATGCGTATCCGTAACGTGCAGCAGCCTGACGGGCTTGTCAAGTCCTATTTTGAGCGTCGATCTTTCAAGTTTCATTTGCTTTATCATCTGTAATCTATCCTGATACATCCGGTCCCGCACAGTTTTTCGCTCAGCCCGTCCGGCTGATGACCGCCGATATACAGCGTTATCTTCCCGTCGGGCTCGACGCGCTCGCCGTTATCGAGCACCGCTTTTATGAATTTCTTATCCGCTTTTACGCTGACGGTCTTTTCTTCTCCCTTATCAAGCGTGACCGCCGTCACGGCGCAGAGGCGGTATTTCGGAGTCTTCGTACGGCTGTCGTCAAAGTGAGCGTATATCTGCGTTTTCTCGATCACGCAGCAGCCGCCGGTGTTTTTCAGCGTTATATCGAGCGTGAGCAAATCGTCCTCGTCCGACATGATCTCCGCTTTTTTATACTCGACTTCGGTATACGACAGACCGTAGCCGAAGGGATAAAGCGGCTCCGCGTCGGCGTACGCGTAAGTCCTGCCGTCCATAGAATAGTCCGAGATATCGGGCAGCTTCGCGTCGCCTTTGAAAAACGTCACCGGAAGTCTGCCGGACGGGCAGACGTCGCCGTGAAGTATTTCCGCCGCGGCAAGACCTCCGAGCGCGCCGGGATACCAGAGGTGAAGCACCGCCTTCGCGGCTTTGTTGACCTTTTCACCGAGGTCCGCGGCGGATCCGCACATCACGAGCACGACGACGTTCTCACAGACGTCGCAGACGGCCTCCGCGAGCCTGATCTGCGGCTTCGGCAGATACGACGTCGTTCTGTCGCCGCGGTAAAATCCTTCGGCCTCGTAATTCATCTCCTCGCCCTCGATCGAGCTGTCGAGCCCGAGGCACAGGACGGCGACGTCCGCCTCCGATGCGGCGGCGAGCGCGCCGCTCAGAAGCTCCTCGCCCTCGTATCCGCGCGGCGACGCCATCGCGGAGCCGGTGGCGACCGAGATCTCCGCTCTTCCGAACACGCGCCGTATTCCGTCGGCGACGGTGATATATTCGGGCGATCTGCCGTTGTAGTTGCCCTCGAGCGCTCTGATCGAGTTCGCGTTCGGGCCTATCACGGCTATGCGCCCGTATCTGTCCGCAAGCGGCAGAAAGCCGTTTTCGTTTTTGAGCATCACGATGCTCTGCTCCGCCGTTTTAAGGTTCAGTTCGCGGTGCTTTTTGCAGTTGACGGTGCCGTACGGCACGTCCGAATACGGTCTTTTCTCCTCGAATTCGCCGAGCAGGGCGCGGATCGTGTAGAGCCTTACCGCCGCTTTCGTTATATCGTCTTCGGTTATCAGGTCGTGCTCATACGCGTCGATCAGCTTTTCGTAAGTGTTGCCGCAGTTCAGATCACAGCCCTTTTTCAGCGCCAGCGCCGCGGCCTCCTCCGCGGTGTCGGTGTAGTGATGGCCGTTTGCGATATCGCCGATCGCACCGCAGTCGGACACGAAATATCCGCGGAAGCCCCATTTCCCGAACAGGACTTCTTGCATCAGATACGAATGCGCGCAGCACGGCTCGCCGTTCGTCCTGTTGTACGCGCCCATGACGCCGGCGACGCCGGCGGAAACGCACGCCTCGAACGCCGGCAGGTACGTTTCCCACATATCCTTAAGGCTCGCTTTCGTATCGCAGACGTGGCGGGTGTATTCCGGGCCGGAATGGACCGCGAAATGCTTGGCGCACGCGGCGGCTTTAAGGAATTCTCCGTCGCCCTGGATGCCTTTGACGTACGACACGCCCATGCGTGACGTCAGATACGGATCCTCGCCGAACGTCTCCTGCCCGCGTCCCCATCTGCCGTCGCGGAAGACGTTGATGTTG
>JAFZRM010000032.1 GCA_017619885.1 Clostridia bacterium
GCTTCTAAAAACGGGTTTGTTGAAAACTACGACAGCGGAATAGTGCTCAGTTCCGGAACTGAGTGGGAAGCAAACGTACCTCTCGAAGAAGGAAAAGGTAACCCCGATATAGATTTCTCACAATTCGGTGTTACAAGCGGTGAAGAAATAAACAACGGTAATTCATCGTCAAACCCCGGTGGAAACGGAACGAACAATCCTTATGATGACGGGAATCCGAGCGGTGTCGGAAGCAATTGTCCGATCTGCCATTTCTGCCCGCAGCCGCTTGGACTTTGTATCTTTATCTGGCTGCTGATAATACTTGTGGTGATAATCATTGTTGTAGTAATCATCGCTGCGTCCAAAAAGAAGAAAAAGAAAGATAAGAACTGAAATCAAACAGTTGACACAAATCATAATGATGGAGGGTGGGCATGAAGAAAATTAGATTTATATCCATAATAGCAGTTGTTCTTATGGCAGGTATTGTCTTGTCAAGCTGCTCGGCCCTGCAAGATGTTCTCAATTTCCTTCAGTCTGTAGAAGAGGCTCTTCCAACCGATTCCGGCGAGGGCAATACTCTCGGTGAACATCCCGATGTTGTCGAAAGGGATGAAAAAGGGCACGTCATAAAGCTCAAACACTATGACGGCGACGGCAACCTAGTCTTTGTTCACACACAGAGGTGGGAAAACGACCGCATAGTCAATAAGACGAGTTTTGACAGCAAGGGCAATCAGACCGGTTCCATTGATTACGAATACGACGATCACGGGAATTGCACGGTAATGTCGTGGTTTTTCTGGAACTCCGGTCCTCTTATGAGAGTCGAGAGAAAATTTGACGAATACGACCGGTTGATCGAGGATATCGGCTTTGGAACCAAAACCGTTTCGACCAACAGGACGACGTTCGAATATGATGACAAGAACGGAGAACACCCGAAGAACTACATTAAAAAAGTATACTATCCAAACTGGGAGAATCAGCCGAACCGATACAGCATATCATCTCTTGAATATGATTCGGGCGGTTTGCTGACGAAAATCACCACCGTGAATCAGGATAATGATCTTGTCGGATATGATATTTATACGAACGAGAACGGTAAGCCGATGGGCTATACAAGCTATGATGCCGACGGAAAAGTTAAATTCTCTTATAAATACATTTATGATGAGGATGGCAAAAAGATAAGAGAAGAGCGGTACGACGGCAACGGAAATCTTGAAGGAATTGATTACTGATCAGCTTCGTAGTTTTTGGTGGCCTCGACATTTCTGCCGGGGTCATCTTTTTATCTTTTTGCCACCGCTCCCGCGAGATTGACCGACATGGTCGTGTTGTGTACAGCGTTGGAAAAGTGCACTTTAACGCTGGTATCGAGCCCATAATGCTTTGCAAAATCCGAGACCAAGTCCTTCTGCCAGAAAAATCCTCGTCTTCAGACGAGGATTTTTCAACTAAAACCACCCTATGGGTAGGATAAATCGGCTGGCGCCGATGAAATTCACTGACGTGGATGAAATCCGCCTCGACGGCGGGTGGGTAGATTTAATTTCACCGTGAGCAAAGCGAACGATTTCATCTGAGCACAGCGAAGATTTCATCGCGCAGCGATTTCATCATTTGTTACATAGTCTATAATAAATATGATGCTCCGCACTCTCGCGGACTTTTCTTTTCCGTTTTCCGTTCCGACTTTGTAGAATTCTTCACATTTTGATGATAAAATATCAGCATCAAAACAGTGCGAGGAGGTCCATATGGAATATACAAAAGTGACAAAAGATAATCTGCAGAACGAGCATATTTGCTGCGCGATCTCGAACAACAACGACGTTCAGGTGTCGTCGAAGAAGGCGTGGCTGTCCGGACGGTTCGAAGACGGGCTCGTCTTTCTGAAAAGCACGGAACGCGGAAAATGCTTCATCGAATACATACCCGCGGAAAACGCGTGGAACCCGATCGACGCGCCGGGATATTTATATATCGACTGCCTGTGGGTATCCGGCTCTTTTAAAGGTCACGGTTATTCGAACGATCTGCTCGGGGAATGTATAAAAGACGGCAAAAACAGCGGAAAAGCCGGGCTGTGCATACTGTCTTCCGCAAAGAAAAAGCCGTTCCTCGCCGACCCGAAATACCTGAAATACAAGGGATTCGAGGTCTGCGACGAGGCGGACAACGGGATACAGCTCTGGCATCTGCCATTCAGTTCGGGTGCCGTGAAGCCTTCGTTCAAAGAATGCGCGAAGCATCCACACACCGATATCCCGGGCTACGTTCTGTATTACACTCATCAGTGCCCTTTCAACGCCAAATACGTGCCGATAGTTGAGCGGACCGCAAAGGATCACGGCGTGCCTTTCCGCGCGATCCTTCTCTCAAGCAAAGAAGAAGCGCAGAACGCGCCGACGCCGATCACGACGTACGCGCTTTTCCGCGACGGCGAATATCTGACGAACGAGCAGATGAACGACACGAAATTCCTGAAGCTGCTTTCGCTTTAAACGAGGAGATCACGGTATGGATTATACTGAAATAAATTCAAAGACCATCGACCGCTGGGTAGACGAAGGCTGGGAATGGGGCATTCCGATCTCCCACGAGACTTACGTTAAGGCGCTTGGCGGCGAATGGGACGTTTTGCTGACGCCGACGAAGCCCGTACCTCACGAATGGTTCGGCGATCTGCGCGGAAAAGCCGTGCTCGGACTGGCGTCGGGCGGCGGTCAGCAGATGCCGGTGTTCTCCGCTCTCGGCGCCGTGTGCACCGTGCTCGATTATTCCGACAGGCAGCTCGAATCTGAACGGCTCGTCGCGCGGCGCGAGGGATACGACATCAACGTCGTCAAAGCCGATATGACGAAGCGGCTCCCGTTTGAAGACGGCTGCTTCGATCTTATCTTCCACCCCGTCTCAAACGACTATATTAAGGACGTGCGTCACGTTTTCCGTGAATGCTTCAGAGTGCTGAAAAAGGGCGGCGTGCTTCTGTGCGGACTGAGCAACGGCGTGAATTTCATCGTGAACAACGACGAGACCGCGATCGAAAACAAAATGCCGTTCGATCCGCTTGAGAATCCGGCGTATATGAAACAGCTTCAGGACGACGACTGCGGCGTCCAGTTCTCGCATACGGTATCGGAGCAGCTTGGAGGTCAGCTCGAAGCCGGCTTCACCATTACCGATATTTTCGGCGACACGAACGGCGAAGGCCGCCTGCACGATCTGAACGTCGAGACGTTTTACGTCACGAGAGCTATAAAATAGTATTCCCCTGTTGACAACGCAAGCCCTATTGTGATATAATCAAAACAACAACAAATACGGGAGGTCATTGTGATGAGGATGATGCGTCTGCTCGCGTTGATCGTCGCGTGTCTTACGGTGCTTCCGCTGTGTTTCGCCTCGTGTGAAACACAACCCGCCGGGCCATCTGATACGGAAGACGTACAGACTACCGGGGCGCCTGGCACGGAACCCGAAACCGTTACCGACGCGGAAACGGAAGACCCGCACGCAAACGATTTCAACTACGGCAAAGTCAAATATGAAAAGATAACGACGGACCTGAGCGTCAAGGAATACCCGGACGATCTGGTCGGCAAGGTCGCGTCGGGCGGCTCGGACGGTGTCGTGACGCTGTTCAGTTCTGATTTCTCCGACGGCGACCAGAACTGCGGCGGCAAAGCCGTCTCGCGTCAGGACACGAGCGCGGGCGTCGTTGACGGTGTGATGTACATCCCGTTCTCCGATACCGCGGAAAATCACCTTTCCGGCGGCTGGACGACGTGGGCGCCGGACGTCAACGTCGATTACAAGGAATACAAGCAGTCGCAGCTTTGCGCAGATCTGACGTTTTATTCCGCGAGCGGCAACGCGTGGATGAGCGGATTCATCGGTTGTTACGTAAGCGATTACACGTTCAAGATCCCGGACAACCCGGGCGACGGCGTATGGCTGTCGTTCAATGAAGCCGCCGGCGCCATCAACGTTTACGCCGCCGACGGCGGAAACTGGAAATGGCCCGTCGGAAACGTCTCGGTCCCGGTCGACAAGGCGCTTATGACCGGCAAGGTGAAGCTCAACGTGATCTGCACGGCTGACAGGCAGATATACGTTTATCTCGGCGAAACGTGCGCCGCCCGCATAGTATGCGAGACAGGCAAGGTCACGGTGTACAACGGCGCGGGTGAAGAAATCTACAGCGGCGGTTTTGATATGAATTCCGTCTCCGGCGGACATTACAGCGTGTTCTGCCACGGCGGCGGAGGATTCGGAGTTGATGAAATGGCGATATACGGATGTTCGGTCGGCGTAGATAAGACCGAAACGAAAATAGTCGCGACGCCCGTCGGCGACAACTCTCTCGGATACGATATAACCGATAAAAATGACGTTATCGGTATCTGCTACACGATGTGGTTCAACGCGATCCACGGCGACGGCGAAGGCAAGGTCGAAAATGCGTTAAACGTTACCGAGCTCAAGGAGAAATACGGTTTCTCGACCGAATACGGCTTCGGAACGCCGGGTGACCAGCATAACGCAGTGCCAGCGTTCCACTACTGGGCTAAGCCGGCGCAGGGTTATTACAGAAGCACCGACAAGGACGCGATAAGGAACAACATGACGTTGCTCTATAACGCCGGCGTCGACTTCATAATCCTCGATTACACGTATGCCAAATCGCCCGGATACGATCCCGGATCGTCGACCTGGTCGAGTTATATATACAAACCGTCCGTTGCTCTGCTTGACACGATTATGGAAATGAGAGCCGAAGGACTCGGCACTCCGTACGTCGTTTACTGGATGGGCAACGAGAACATGTTCGATCACATTTACGACAACTTCATGGGAGTCGAAAAGTGGAAGGACTGCTTCGTCTACTGGGACGGCAAGCCGTTCATTATGAACTGGGCTTATAACAAGAAATACAAAACTGACGCCTACACCGTACGCAGCATGTACGGTCTGAAAGGCACCGTCAAGATCACGCAGTGGAGCTATCTCGAGGTCGACAACTCAAAGACGATCAGCAAGAACAGAGCGGGCGAGCCCGAGCACGTATCCGTCTGCGTCGCGACGCAGGAGACTTATATGTCCGTCTCGACCGCGCACGGCAGAGACGGCGGCAGATTCTGGAACAGGCAGTGGCAGACGGCGTTTGAGGTGCATCCGAAGATCGTCACGGTCACGTGGTGGAACGAATGGTGCGCGCAGCTGTACAAAATCGACGGAGTCGGCTACATTTTCACCGACAACTTCGACATCGAGCACAGCCGCGATATAGAGCCTATGGAAGGCGGCCACGGCGATCAGTACTATAAATGGTTGTGTGAATATATAAGAGCGTACAGAGCCGGCGAGCCCTGCCCCGATCTTACTGAAAAATAAACGCAGAACAAAAAAGAACACGGACGCTCCGTGTTCTTTTTTGTTGCATTTATCCGACGTATTTTCCTATGATTTCGTCCATCTGATCTTTCTTTGCGATCATATCGGCGGCAAGCGCTATCTGGCATCTGGTGCGCACGAGATTGTGCTCGGGATAATTGAGTTTGAAGTACTTGTCTCCGTCAAGATAATCGTCCAAGAAGCGGACGGCGAGCTCGACCGTCATCGTGATCGCACCGAGCGAAAGCGTGTCAAGCTCGTTCTCCGTCGCGGAATCGCGTATCATACCGACGAAGCCGCGCGTGAACGCCTCGAATTTGACCATATCGAGCCCGGTCTTCGAAGTATCCGGCTCGTCCTCGTCCGTATAGTTCGCGCCGAACCTTATCGCGTCGCCGTAGTCGTAGGCGACAAGCCCGGGCATGACAGTGTCAAGGTCTATGACGGCGAGCGTTTCGTTCGTGTTTTTATCGAAAAGGATGTTGTTCCCTTTCGTGTCGTTGTGCGTGACGCGAAGCGGGAGCTCTCCGGCCTCAAGCATATCGACAAGCGTTTCCGCCGTCTTTCTGTGCCGGCGCAGAAATTCTATCTCCGGAAGAACGGAGTTGACTCTTCCGGCGGGGTCCTTTTCTATCGTCTCGAACAGGTGCGCGTAACGCTTTTTCGTATCGTGAAATCCGGGGATTATTTCGTACAGCGTCGAGGCGTCGTAATCCGCAAGAAGCAGCTGGAAGCGGCCGAATGCGGCGCCGGCGGCCTCGAGCAACGCCGGGTCGTCGAACGAATCGTAAGTGACCGAATCAGGCACGAATCTGTAAGCGCGCCAGAAGCTGCCTTCGCCGTCTATAAAGTAGTTTTTTCCGTCTTCCGCGTCAAGAAAATGCAGGACGCCGCGCTCGCGCTTCTCTTCCGGCAGTGCTGCTTCGATATGAGCCGTCACGCCTTTGACGTTAGACATTATGTACTCGGGCTTTTTGAACACGTACGTGTTTATGCTCTGGATGATATAGCTTTCGGTTTTTCTTTCGTTTATAAAATCGACCTTATAAGTCTTGTTGATATTTCCGTTTTTCAATACCGTACAGGCGGAAAACTCGCCCGCCAGTCCGAACACTTTGTAAATTCCGGTCAGATCCATGATAATCCTTTCATACAGTCGTGCTGTTTTTATCGATCCTTTTATTGTATCTTTCTGTATTCGCTTCAACAGAGGCGCGCAGATAAGACAGGCGCGGGCTCTGCAGTTTCTTCAGCGCCCTGTCGTAATCGGGCGCGCGTTCCCCGAGATCATGCGTATCCGTGCCGAGCACGAATTTGAGATCCCCGACCTCGTATCCGCGAAACGGATCCGAGGCGATAAGGCCGCGGAACGCCTCGCAGTTTATCTGAAAAGTCAGGTCCGCGTAATCGAACAGGCTGTTGCAGACGTCCTTTTTATACGCCGCGGTGACTCTGTTGACGTGCGCGATCATCAGCTTCATTTTCCGCTCGAAAAGCAGCGTTTCGATCATATCGAACATCCAAACACCGAACGGCTCGCGCGGGAATTCGATCATGACGGTGTCCGTGTACTGAAGCTCCAGGCCTTCAAAATCGCATTCGCCGATCCCCCGCGCCATATATATCTCGGAGCCGAAAAACACCTCGGGCATGGTCTCTTTGTCGTACACCTGCAGAAGCTTTTCATACGCTTCGTTCCGGCGCCTGATAAACCGCTCCTTCGATTCGCGTCTGAAATCGAAATGAGACGTCAGAAAAACGCGGTCGACTCCCTGCTTTTTCAACCGTACGAGCTGCCCGGCGGATACCTGCGCGTCGGTCGCGCCGTCGTCCATACCGGGCAGTATATGGCTGTGAAAATCTATGTTTTTCACTTCCGCTCAGACTCCGTGTCAAGAAGCCCCGCGCCGCGCAGCTCCGCGATGAAAGCCGCGACGTCGGCGTCAGCCGTCTGCTTATCTATATCATATTCGCCGGTAAGAGCCGCCGAAAGCGCCGCCTCGTCGGTCTCGGACAACAGTTTTGAGAAAAGTATCCTGCCTGTGCCGTTCAGTATGATCGGCGCGCTCTTATGATCGGCGTCGGGGCTGTCTGGGACCGCGTAGATCGTCCCGTTGAATTCTCTTATGACGTATTGCTGTTTAAGTTTCATCTTACTCCTTGTTAGCCATGTCGAGCCAGACCATACCGAGGTCGAACGCCTCGAAAAAGCCCTGCTTCACGGCGCTCTTCGGCGGCGTTTTGTCCGTCGGGTCGGTGGGCATTATCTGTATCATCACCTTGTCGGGTATCGACATGCCGCGCACCGTCTTCATCGACATGATCGCCATGAAAAGCACGTACTTATCGCTCATGTTTCCGTAGCAGATAACGTTCTTCTCTCTTACGAGCGGTTTGCCGCGGTACATGAGATATTTTCCGTTCACTATCGGTTTGTCGTTCATTTATCTTCCTTTCCGGCGGCTTTTTCCGCCTTGTTGACCTTGTCGAGCAGGTTGTGAATCCTCGTAACGGGATTGAGCAGATCGCTGATCGTCATATCGTGATTGAGCGTGTCTATGATCAGCGCGACGTATTTGCAGAGATTGACTTCGCAGTACCACTCACGGGAAAGCAGTTCGGGAGTCCTGTAAATCAGGTTCGTCGTGAATATCTTCGTTATCGCGCCGTCTTCATAGGCTTTGTCCATCGTGGCAAGACCGTTGCAGAACAGGCCGAACGACGCGAACACGAATATGCGCTTCGCGCCTCTCTGCTTCAGCTGATACGCGATGTCAATGACAGAGTCGCCGGAGGAGATCATATCGTCGACGATTATGACGTCCTTGCCGGAAACGTCGTTTCCTAAGAATTCGTGCGCTTCGATCGGGTTCCTGCCGTTTACTATCACGGTGTAATTGCGGCGTTTGTAGAACATGCCGAGTTCGAGGCCGAGCACGGACGAGTAATACATGCAGCGGGACATACCGCCCTCGTCGGGGCTGACCATCATCGTCTTGCCCGCCTTGAGCTGTCCATCGGGAATGTTTTTCACGAACGCCTTGATCATCTGATACGTGACCTGGACGTTGTCGAAGCCTGCGAGCGGTATGGAGTTTGCGACTCTGGGGTCGTGCGCGTCGAACGTTATAATATTCGATACGCCCATGTTGACGAGCTCGTGCAGCGCCTGTGCGCAGTCGAGCGATTCTCTTGCGGAACGTCTGTGCTGTCTGCCCTCGTAAAGCATGGGCATGATGACGGAAATCCTTCTCGCCTTGCCGCCGATAGCCGCGATGACACGCTTGAGATCCGAGAAATGGTCGTCCGGCGACATGCGGTTGATCTGACCGTACATGTTGTATTCCGTCTCAGGTCCGTAGTTGAAGCAGTCGACGATTATGTATACGTCCTTGCCTCTCTGCGTCTCGTGGAGCAGACCTTTTGCCTCGCCGGTACCGAATCTGGGGCACTCGGCTTGCGTAACGTACGTTTCTCTTTCGTGACCGCGCCAGTCGCAGATGTAATTATCGACCTGATCGACGAAGCTTTTGCAGCCCTTCATTCCGATGATCTCGAGTTCTCCGTGAAAAAAGTCCTTCATTGTTTCCCGTTTCCCGACGTTTTTTATTTTTCCCGGCAGCGTACCGTCGCACACGCTCCGGCAGCTTGTTTATTTTGTTATCGTTATTTTTTTCAGAACGTCCGATTTGTTCGGGTCGATGCCGCGGATCACGGTCAGTTCGTATGCGAAAAGCTGTACGCATATGGCGAACATGAACGGCGCCGCGTACGCTCCCGTCTTCGGCGTCAGTATCCCGAATTTCTCAGCTCTTATGAGATCCTCGCTGTTCGTTATCACGAACACCTCGGCGCCGATCTCGTGCAGGCGCTTTATCATCGCCAGATCGTCGTCGTAAGTCGCGCCCTCCGCGGATACCACTATCGCGAGATCGCCTTCCCTGACCTGCGCGATCGGACCGTGGTAGAAATCGGATTCCGGCGCGCCTTTCATCTTGATGCGGTTCGTTTCGAGGATCTTCAGCGCGCCTTCGAGCGCTATCGGATACTCGAGCCCGCGCCCGAGGATGAAAGCGTTCGTCAGATATCTGTATCTCTGCAGCTTCGCTTCAAGCGCGGCTGGCGCGTATCTGAGCAGATCCGCGGCGTAAGACCATACGGAGTCGAGCTGCTCGCGCAGATCCGGATCGCCGCTGAGTCTCTCGCAAAGCAGAGCGAGCAGATACATCTGCGCCGTGAACGTTTTCGTCGCGGCGATGCTTATCTCCTCGCCGGCACAGCAGCAGAGATGGTATTTCGCTTCACGCGCCAGAGGCGATCCGGCGTCGTTTGTGACCGCAACGGTCAGAGCGCCTTCCTCGTTCGCCTGTCTGAGCACCGCTAAAACGTCCTCCGCCTTGCCGGACTGAGATACGCCGACCACGAGATAACGGCACAGATCGAGTTTTCCGCCGTATTTCGTGATCACGCTCGGAGTTCCGAGGGTGCACGGTATCCCGGCGACGATGCCGAAAAGATACTGCGCATAGACACACGCGTGATCTGACGTTCCGCGCGCCGCAAAATAGATCCCGCAGAGTCCTCTTTTGAGATATTCGTCGGCGATGGACGAAGCCGTCGTTCCGTTTTTTTCGGCGAGACCGCGAAGCACTGACGGCTGTTCGCAGATCTCATCAAAGAGCAAAGACATAACAGGTTATCCCTTTCTTTTTATTTGAGGTCGCTTGAAAGAAATGCTTTATCAACCGTATCGGTGACGTATTTTTTGAGTCTGTCGACTCTTATCCTGTCTTTTTCGTGTTCGTTGTACGCGTGCTTTTCGGCAAGCCCGTCGGTGAAATCGGCGAGCAGATACAGTTTCAGTCCGGTGCGGTCCTCGAGCTTCATCGATGACGTGTACTCGAAGTACGTCACCGTCGGTATCACGCGCACGTTTCTGCAGACACAGGAGCCGTCCTCGACGACGACGTCGAGCGACAGCATAAGTCCGACGAGATTTCTCGCGTACTCCATAGTCGATACGAAATTGCCGAGCGAATACGCGCAGAGCATCTTTTTGCCGTCGGCGCGGTCTAAGTATTCGATCTTTCCGGCGACGTGACTGTGCGTTCCGACGACGATATCGACGTTGCATTCCGCGAACAGCTTCGCGTATTTTTTCTGCGTCGACGTCACGCCGAAGTTGTCTTCATCGCCCCAGTGAGGCAAAACGATCACGACGTCTGCGACTTTTTTCGCCGCCGCGACCTGACGCTTCACGGTGTCGGTATCGAGCAGAGGCGTTATATATCCGTCCTCCGCGCGTCTGCCGCTGTTCGTCATCTCGGTATAGGCGAGGAACGCGAACGTTATCCCGTTTTTCTCATAAGTCCTTATATTTTCGTAATCCGATTTGTTCTCATAGCCTCCGACCGTGAGGACCGGTTTCGTTTTCCAGTATTTGATACTGTTTTTGAGGCCCGCGGTCTTGTTGTCGAGCATGTGGTTGTTCGCCGTCGTTACAACGTCGAAGCCGAGCGTTATAAGATCGTCGCCCATTTGCTCGGGTGTGTTGAAGCGCGGATAGCCTCCGATCTTGCCGGCGTCGCCCGCGATCTGCGATTCCTGGTTCACGACCGCTATGTCGGCGTTTTTGATGTACGACGCGACCGCGTCGTAGATCGGCAGGAAGTTATACGTCTGACCGCTGCCCGACGCGTACGCCTTGGCGTTGTTTATAACGGCGTCGTGGCAGAGGTTGTCGCCGCAGAACAGGAACGATACGGAGCTGCCCGGTTTGGGCGGATCGGCATGCGTCACCTGGTCGGGTGCCGTCGTCACCGGATCCGTTGTCGTGACAGCGGGCGTCGTCGTCGCGTCGGTGACCTTGTCGGTCGCCGTCGTGCCCGGTGCGGGACTCGTACCGTCCGTGTCAGTCAGCGGCGGTAGAGTCTCGTCGCCGCCGGTATCTATCGGTCCGAGCGTCTCGTACGTTATATCGGGCGAGGTGACGATAGGTCTGTCGGTTTCGGGCATAACGAACGGGTCGTCAGCCGCGCAGCCGCACAGAAGCGATGCCGCGATCAGCAGACATACCGTTGAAAACAGTCTTTTCTTCATAAATCATCGTAGATAATCCGGCAGGAATTCCGCGGATATGTTTGACGTCAGTATCTTGTATACTTTCTCTTTCGTTACCTTCTGGTCCGTTCTGTTGCAGTGGTGTTCCGAGCAGATCGAGTCCGTCAGATCGGACAGAAGGATGAGTTTCTGGTTTTTGTAATTCGGCGTCATGACGGCGAAGATCGGGATGCAGGCGGCGTTTTCGACGCGCGCGCCGTCCCGGTCTTTGACGATATCGAAGCTCGCCAGTATGCCGACCATGTTTTTGAGTTCGTCCTGCGCGTTCAGGCTGTTGCCGAGCGAATAATAGCAGAGCGTTTTATGGCCGTTCTCCCCGTCGAGCCACTTTATCGGCTGTACGACGTGCGGATGATGTCCGAGAATCACGTCGACTCCGAGCGACGCCATGAGCTGAGCGTATTCCTCCTGCTCGGCGGTCGGCGTGTGTCTTCCCTCCTCGCCCCAGTGGATCGAGACGAAGACGAGATCGGATATCTTTTTTGCCGCCGCGACCTGTCTTTTGACCGTTTCCTGATCGTACACCGGCAGATACGCTCCGGTCAGCTTTTCCGGTTCGGTCTGTTTTTTATACAAGTTCGTGCCGTAGGTATAGGCGAGGAACGCGATGCGCACGCCGTCTTTTTCGTAAACCCGTATGTTCTCGAAGTCCTCGGCGTTACGGTAAAGCCCGATGATCATCGTGTCGAGCGTGTCGGTGAAATCGATCATATCGGACACGCACGTTTTGCTGTTGTAACCCATGTCCGCCATGTGGTTGTTCGCGAACGACACGACGTCGAAGCCGAGCGTCACGAGATCGCGCCCCATGTCCTGCGGAGTGTTGAACTGCGGATACGTGGAATAGCCGTATTTCGACCCGCACATCGGCGTTTCCTGGTTCACGAAGGCGATATCCGCGCCGCTGATAACGGACGCCACGCCTTTGTATTTCGGCTTGAAATCGTATTTGCCGCCGCCTATCTCGGACTGATTGTACGTCGAGCGGTAAATGATGTTGTCGCCCATTCCGATAAACGACAGCCGCACGGGCTCTGTATAAGGCGCCGGATCTTCCGTAGTTGTCGCCGGTTCAGTGTCGGGAGGGGCCGATTCGCCTGCCGTCGATTCGCCTACGGTATCGATTCCGGGAAGCGTATCCGGCGCGGTTATGACCGCGCGCGTCGTATCGGGCTCATCCGTCTGCTCTTCCGTTGTATGCGGTACCGTCTCGAACGGATCGTCTTCCTGTGCGCAGCCCGCGATCAGCATACACGCGAGCAGGACGCAGATAATCGACGCTGCCCGCCGCAAAACCGCGCGGCGGGCGGCGGTGTATCTTCTCATTTTATCAGCTGTAAGAATCTGGCGTAAGCCTCGTCCCACATATCAGCGTTGCCCTTGGGCAGATATTCTTTGATCTCAAAGCTGTTTCTGATGACGTGGCGCGCTTCATGCAGGTCCCTGATCTCGCCCGCGGCGATAGCCTGGACGAGTATATTGCCTATCGCGGTGCCCTCGACCGGGCCGGCGTAGACGGGTCTGCTGCAGCTGTCGGCGCAGAGCTGGCAGAGCGGAGCTTCCTTGCAGCCGCCGCCGACGATGTTGATGAACGGGGTGCGTTTGCCTTTCATATCGTCGATCGCCTCGACCGCCCATCTGTAACGGAGAGCGAGCGAATCGAAGATCGCGCGAACGATCTCACCCACGGTCTCCGGCACGTGCTGACCCGTTCTCTCGCAGTATTCGCAGATGCGCTTCGGCATGTTGCCGGGAGCTACGAACGCGGGATCGTCCGGGTTGATGAGCGACTGGCAGGGCTTCGAAGCCATAGCCATGTCGGATAACTCGTCGAACGTGTACGAAGTGCCTTCGCGCTTCCACTGACGGCGGGATTCCTGCTCTATCC
>JAFZRM010000218.1 GCA_017619885.1 Clostridia bacterium
GACAGGCTCATCGGCCGCGGCATATCGTACTGCGCTACCTGCGACGGATCGTTCTTCCGCGGAAAGGACGTCGCCGTGGTCGGCGGCGGCAACACGGCGCTCGACGACGCGCTGTACCTTTCACAGCTTTGCTCAAAGGTATATCTGATACACAGAAGAGACGGGTTCCGCGGCGCGGAATCCACGGCGGAACTGTTAAAGCGGAAAGAAAACGTGATCTTCGTGCTGAACAGCAGAGTCACGCGGCTGATATCGGAAAAACGGCTGCAGGGCGTTGAGGTCACGAGAAGCGACGGCGCTGTGACGGAGATCCCGGTCAGCGGGCTGTTCGTCGCAGTCGGGCGCGTGCCGGAGAACGGGGCGTTCTCTTCGCTGATAGAACTTGACGGGGCGGGCTACGCCGCGTCGGGCGAGGACTGCAGAACGAAAACTCCCGGCGTATTCGTGGCGGGAGACAACAGGGCAAAGGAAGTGAGACAGCTTGTTACGGCCGCGGCGGACGGCGCCGCCGCCGCGACGGAAGCGGTAAAATATTTGAATTCTAACAGATAGGAAATAAAAGAAATGGAAGTCAGAGAAATGATCCTTCAGACAATGAGAGCCGCAGGACAGCCGCTGAACGCAGGGAGGATAGCGGAGCTTACGGGATTGGACCGAAAGGTCGTAGAACGGGCTCTGGCTTTACTTAAAAAGGACGGAGATATAGTCTCACCCGTCCGCTGCAGATGGGAACCTGCGAAAAAGCAGGTCGAGGAATAGGAAAAACGCGGGGAGCGCCCCGCGTTTTTCTTATTCTTATCGTTATCCGTCTGTCAGTCCGAGCGCAAGGCTTATTGCGTAATCGTCTTCTTCCGTCAGAGTGACCGAGCCGACATACTCCACGCATCCCGCGGTATAGATTATAATCACGCCGTCTTCGCACGTGAGACTGTTTCTCATTTTGTATTTGAATACGTAATACTCTTCCCCGTCGACCGACAGAGTTATCTCATAATCGGGATCGCATCTCGGAACGCCCAAGGGCGTGTCTTTGCCCTGGCACGCATTGTAAAGCGCCTGCAGCAGCGCCGCGTCGTCGTTTGCCGGTTTTGCTTCGTCGCCGTATTTGGGGTAAGCGTTGTCGATAAGTCCGCGCACGGTGAAATGCGGTTCGCACGCGATGCGCGAGATCACGATCCGGCCGAAATGCTCCGCTCTTTTTATGACGATCTGTTCGTCAAACGGTACGGATGAATGAACGTACGAGATCACGACCGGGAATTCGTATTCTGCTTTCATGCTGATCTCCGGCGACGTGTAATCGACGCGGAGAACGTACACGAGCAGCAGTTCGCTGCCGCGATACTGCGACAGATCCCTTTCCGGTTTGAACGAGAAATTGTCCATATTTCCGACGTCGTCGATAACGTAGCAGGAGAGCGTACCCGGAAAACGCTCGTTGAACAACTCCAGAACGATCCCCGGATCTTCCCCGCACTCGGCGTATATCACCGGGAATTCGGAACGGTCATGGAGAATATGCCCGCCTCCGTCGTAATCGATGAACACTCCGTTTTCCGAACTGGTCCCGCCGACCATATACGAATTGAGTCTGACCGTCTGGCCGTACGCGGTAAAAGACATGTACATCGGCTCACGCGGAGCGTTCTTAATCTCTTCCTCATCAAGGATGTGCGTCGCCGTCAGCTGACCGTTTTCGCAAACGACCGAGAAATCGTGCCGGACGTCCCACGTCCCGCCGCACGTGCGCTTATTCATGACCGCTCTGTACGAGAACATGGGCGAGCCGTCGGCTGACAGGCCGGGAAAGATATTGCGCTGTTCGACCCCGCCGAATTCCATACTCAGTTTTACCGTATCGGTCACTTTGACGCAGGCGCCGTCGGCGCCGAGTGCGTAAAGCGTTTCGTCTTCGTTAAGCCGGTCAACGAACAGCAGCGTGTCTTTGATGCCGTTACAGGAATCGACCCACACGGCGTAACATTCCGCCTTTTCCCAGACGCCGGGGTCGAACATGACCTCGTTCAAAGAGTCCTTCGGCATGGCATAGCAGCGTCCGTCTTCTTCTACCGTGACCGTGATCTTATTGTTTGAGAAAACGGTGAAGGTTTTCGCCACCCCGTCCTCGGAGGGCGGCGGGTAAGCGTTGAGGTCTATCAGCACCGAGCCGGTCTCGGCCTTTACGATCGCGTCGCCTTCTTCGGTCGTATCGGACACGCCTGCGGATCCGGCGCCGTATCTCTCCATCATCTTCAGCGCCGCAAACGTCCCGCCGCCGACGATCACCGCCGCGAGGAACGCCCCCGCGAGCTGCAGCGCCGGCGAAGTCCTCCGCTCCGCTTTTTTATTTTCTTTATTTATTTTTATGACCCCCGGATCGTTGACGCTGCGCCGCAGCGAGCGGAAACGCGCGCCGATCTTTTCCTCGGCTCCGGCTATATCGAAATCACGCTTCATCTCAGTCCCTCCGTTTCGGAAAGCTTTTTCAAAGCTCTGTAGTATTTCGTCTTGACCGTGGCCTCCTGCATCCCCGTCTCGTACGATATCCTCTGCAGCGTCATATCGTACACGAAACGCATTATGAGTATCCTCATCGTTTTCTCATCGAATCCGCAGCGGTTGAGCATATCGTAGAACCCGACGTTTTCGATGCCGGCGTCGTACGAGAAGGCGTCCGACAGATCCGCGTCGTCGTTTCTCTGACGGTTTTTCTTATAGATGTCCTTCGCCTCGTTATAAAGTATCTTAAGCAGCCATCCGTCGAATTTGCCGTCGTCCTTGAGCCGGTCAAGCTTCTCCCAGGCGATCGTGACCGCTTCCGACACGGCGTCCTTTGCGTCTTCCGCGTTGCGCACCACGGAAAGCGCCGCCAGATACAGATCCCTGCGGCTGTTCTGCACGCGCAGCGCGAATTCGTCCTTCGTCATGCGGTCCTCACTCCCTTCCGATAAATAAGACTGAAAAACGGCGAAAAAAGTTTCACCGTTTTTTATTATACTCCGTTTTTTTCTCAAAGCCAACAAAAAAACGGCGCTCCTGTCGGAGCGCCGCCGCCTGTCGCGGATGATGGGGGTATCCGGCAAGCAGACTGCACGTCTATGCAGCGATCCCGCTCTCGCGGTCTCTGTATATATAGACGCTGTTTTTGCCCGAAAAGTTTTCCCCTTTTGCGGATTTTCGGCAAAAATCCCGCATATTTAACAATATAACGCATATTTGTCAATATTATGCACTATATTGCCGCCGCCGCGTTAGTTGTTGGTCTTGTAGAGCTTATACGCGCGGTCGAGCTGATCGAGCGTGTAGCCCGGGAAGCTCTGCGTCTGCAGCGCCCGTTTGAGCTTCATATACGTGTCGCCGTGATATTCGTCCTTCGCGGCAACGAATTTGTCGTAGAGCATCTGCACGACTTCGGCGTCGCGTTTCGCCGTCTTAGCCTCCTGCAGTGCGCTCCGGAATTTCTTCACCATGTCCGAATACAGCTTCTGACCGTATATCTGCGTCGCCTGCTCGGTGTTCGCTCCGGTGACGGAATCGTATATTCGCTGCATCTCGTTTACGTCGTCCGTCGACTCGAAATCGGAGACTATATACTGGTAAAGCACGAGCCTGTATGAATCGAGTTTTTCCTGAAGCGCCTCCGCTTCCTTCTTGTCCTCGGTCGACTTGGCGGACGTCTTCGCCGCCTCGGTCTGCGTCTGGAGCAGTTTTATCTCGTACTCTTTTTCCTTAAGATATTTCTGATCGGCCAGCTCCGCGAGCTTTATCTTCTCGTTCGACTGGATCTGTTTCGCCTTCAGCTCGTCCTCCGCCGCCGATTCCGCGGCTTTGTACGCCGTGTCGGCGTAATCCCTGTCCGCCGCGGCGAGCTTATCGGCGCGCGCCGACTCGTTTTTGAGCTTCGCCTCGCCGTATTCCGAATCGATCGCCGAGGCGGCGTTCTGTTCAGCCTCGCCGAGCGCCGAAAGATCGGCGCCGTAACCGAGCTCGGCCTTGAGTCTGGCGTCGGCCTCGACGCCGGAGCCCGTATAGCCCTTCTCCGTCAGGAAATAGTCGAGATATTTATCTGACTTCGCCTTGTTCCTCGCGAGCGCGTCGCGCTTTTTCGCGTACGCATCAGTGCTCTGACGCTTCTTTTCTTCATACGATTCGGCGAGCGCCGCGGACAGAGCGTCGTACGCCCGGTCGATATTCTCTTTCCTCTGCGAATTGAGGAGCTTCGCAAGCATTTCATAGCTTTCATACGCCTTGTTTGCCATTTCTACCTCCTTTCGTATCCGTAAATGAACGCGGCGCCGCCTGTCGGCGGATACGCCGCCCAGCCGCCCGCGCCGTAGCCCGACGCGGCCGATACCGCGGCGGCAGTCGACGCGCCGCGCACGCCTCTGCCGTATTCGTTGTCGCCGCCGTGACCTGGATCCGATCCGCCGTCGCCGTACGTTCCGTCGCCGGCGCCGATGCCTCCGCCGTATCCGATCTTCGAGGTCTGCGACGAGGCGCCCCCGCCTCCCGCGCGGTAAACGACGCTGCCTGACAGCGAAAGCTCGGTCGCTCCGCCTCCGGTCCCGGTGTTGAGGCCTCCCTGCCCCGCGGCGCCGACGGTCACGGTGTAGGTGCCGGTCAGCTGCTGACCGTAGAGCTTCGTAACCGCACCGGCGCCTCCGCCGGTGCTCGTCAACAGCGTCGGGTTCGAATTGGCGCTTCCGCCGCCACCGCCGCCGATCAGAACGATATCGTATACGCCGCCGAAGGACGGGAAGACGCCCGTGTCGAACACGTACGTCCCCGGCTCGGTGCAGCTGAACATAAGCCTTCTGACGGTCGCGCCGGCGGCCGCGCCCTGTTCGAGCTGCGGCAGAAGCGTCTCGTTTAGATACGTCTTGATCTTCACCGCCGCCTCGTCGAACTTCGCCTTTAAGACCGAGGCGCTGTACTCCGGAGGCGTCGGCACGTCCGGCAGAGATCTGATGACGTTCACGTCGTCATTGAATCTGCTTATCGCCATTTTAACATTTTACCTTTCCTGTTTATTTTCGTAATATACCTTTTCGATATATTCAAGGCTCGCCCACGAGTTTATGGGGCTGCCGTGCTCACCGCTTCTGCGGTCGACCTTCGCGCCGAGCAGAACGCAGCGCGCGCCGCCGCGGTACACCGGGTCGCCCGAGCCGTCGGCGGTCTTCGACACGATATAGTCGTAGTCTTTGACCCACGAGGAAAACTTCTTTCCGCCGGGGAAATACGTGTAAACGCCCTCCCGCAGCCGCACCGTGTCGCCGACGTTGATCTGCGCCGGGCAGGGTATCTTAACGATCTGCCCGGTATGGATCAGATCGGGGTTTTCGATACCGTTGTATTCTGCGAGGATCTTATACGTCGTGCCGTATTTTCTCGCGATGCCTATCAGCGTGTCGCCGGGCGCCACGGTATATTCGACGTACCCGGGGTCCGGGTCCTTTTTCTTTTTCAGACCGAAGTATCCTCCGATCACGTCCGCTTCCGCCCGCGCGATCTCCGACAGCGAGCCGTCGCCGTACATATACGCGCATTCCGTCTCGTTTGTGTGGAAGCCGTGCTCGATTATATACGAGTATTTTACGCAGTCGTATTTCACGGAATTGCGGATGACGCCGTAATAGTCCTCTATCACGCCGCCGTCGCCGCTCTGCGTGCGCGTCATCACGCCGCGCAGATACGTTATGTCCGTGTGCTTTTTCATCGTCTTCACGGCCGCCTCGCCGAGCAGACGGCCGAGCTCTTCGCTACCCGGCCGCTTCACGCTGCGGAACACGGAGACTCCGTGCGCCGTGGGGTTGGAGGCGGCGTTCGTGTGAAGCGAAATGAACAGCGTGCTGCCGTTCTTTCCGGCGCTTTTGCCGCGCGTGGCAAGAGACGGGTCGTCTTCGAGCTTTTCGCGCGTGACGCAGACTTTCACGTCCTCGTATTTTTCAAGTTCCCTCTTCAGCTCGTACGCGAGCATGAACACCCGCGTGCCCTCGTAATATCCGGCGAGGACGCCGGGATTCTTGAACTGCCCGTGTCCGGGGTCAAGCGTTATCGTCATCGTCATCCTCCGTATGCTCACCCTCCGAGAGCGCCTTCGCGAGATCGTATCCGCCGTTGGCGGAAAGCGCCACGAGCGCGGCGTTGACGAAGCAGAGCACGTAATCCGCCGCTTCGCGTTTGCCGCTGAGCACCGCGGCGGCGATCATCACGCACAGCGCCGTCACGTACGACACCGCACGCGCGCCGACGCGGAAAGGCAGCCGGCTCAGAAGTGGCTTGATTATCTGTGTCAGAGCGCACACCGCCGTCACCGATCCGCCGTACGACAGAAGCGACCCGAGGCTGAGAAATCCGTCCATTCCGCTCACCTCACCCGAAGAGCCTCGCCAGCGCGTAGCCGGCGACGCCGCACAAAAGCGAGCTTATAAGCGATACGACGATCCTCTCCCACCGTCTGCCCGGAGCCGTCTGAAGCTCCGTTATCTTGTTCTCGCACGACAGAAGCGAGGCGTTTGTGTGCTTTATCTCGTTGGTTATCTTTATCAGCGATTCGTTCATCGCTTTTATTTCCTTCTGTACCGTCTTCAGCTCGTCGATCTGCTTCTGCATCGAGCGCAGCATCTGTTCGTGCCGCTCCAGTACTACGGGAAAATCCTCGTTGTCCATTTTTGATCATCCTTCTCATTATTTTATGCGCCGTCGACCGTAAGCGACACGGACGAGACGTAAACAGTCTCCCCGGCGCTCGACAGTCTGACGGACGCGCTCTCGAAGCTCCCGAGCGGAAGCCTCTGCTCCGCGTGGCTCGGGCGGCGGCCGCAGACGAACGAAAACGCGCCGAAATCGATATGCCCGAAATCGAAGCCGCCGTCTCCCTGCCCGCCGGTGAACGTCAGCGTTTTCGATTCGCCTCTGTTCGGCGTGACGGTGACCTGAAGCGCCGTCCCGGATTCCGCCGTGAAGCAAACCGACACCCTGCGCAGGCGCCTGTGTTTGACGGTCCTGTCGAACACTGCGCTGTTGCTCTCCCAGACCGCCTCGACCGGCTCGCCGTCGTCAGTCTCGCCCTCGAACACGTAGACGGCGCGCTCCGTGCAGAACGCGCATCTGCCGCCGGCCGAGAACACGTATACCGCCGGCACGTTCTCGTAGATATAGAACGCGTCGATGCCGTAGTTGTATATCAGCACGCGGCCGTCGGCGTACATCCACAGCTCCTTGTCGTATTCGTTGTCGAATATCCCGGCGCGTGACAGGAACGAATACGGTATATACGTCGAAACGCGGTCGGATATGCGCTTTGCCAGACGCTCGTCGCGCACGGTGCTCTGACCGAAGACGTAGATCCCGTCAAACGACAGCGTGACCGGATGGTTGTCCGCGTACGCCGCCGCGCCGCCGGCGCAGCCGACGGCGGAATTGAGCGGGTATACCGGGAAAGAAGGCTTCGTCTCGCCCGAATACGTTACGGTCGACGGCGACAGAAACCACGTCTGCCGCTCCGTGAAGACTATGAGTCTGTCGTAATGGCGGACGAGCGCCGTCACCTTTTCCGTACCGTCGCCGACCTGTATGAAATTGTCGGCGGGGAAATACGTCGGATCGGGTCCCGTCGCCGTGACGTCGGAATAGTAAAGCGTATTGCCTTCGCCGAAAGCGAAGACGCGCGTGTCCCTGTTGCCGCCGTAGATACAGAACTTATTGCCGATATACGGCGTCTCAGCCAGCGCGCCGTCGCTTAAACGGAAAGTCACCTCGAGGCTGTCCGGCACGCCGCCCGCGGGCGCCTCTGAAAACGTCAGCGTGCACGTGCGGCGGTCGTAAGAGTAGCGCGAATCGTCGAGCTCCGCGCCGTCCTCGACGACGGACGTCACCGAATAGGCGTACGACGGCAGGATATATTCAGTGCTCACGCCGTCCGGCGAGTACGACAGGCGCGCGCAGTCCGAGAGCAGGTTGAGGCTCTCGTGAAGCGTGCCTCCGCCCGAGGGCAGGCACGTCACCGCGACCTTCGGCACGTACGGCGTCAGTTTCTGAAACGACGTGCCGTCGTACGAGTAGTAAAAGCCACGGCCGTAGATATAGACCTTGCCGCCGAACGTGAAGTACCCGACCGGGGCGCCGTCGTGCGTATCGAGGCAGATCGCCGGTCCGTCCGCCACGTCGATGGCGTAAAGCACCGTGCCGTTCTTGAAAACGAGCAGATCGGCGCCGCCTATATGCGCGGCGTAACGGCTGTCTGCGACCACGTTGTCGATCAGCTTCCTGTATCCGCTGCGCTTCTTCAAAGCGTGCCCGGGGGTTATCCGGAAGTTTTTCATGTACGAGGAGGAGGAGAAGCTCCCTCCGTCCCCCTCCGTGACGTCTATGCCGGAAAAACTGCCGGTGTAAACCGTCTGCGCCGTCTTTCTTCTGTATCTTGCCATAAGACCTCCTTATCCGTATACGCTGACCGTGCCGGAAATAAACGCCGGAAGCGAGGCGATATACGCACGTTTGGCGTTTTCGTATTCCGCGCGCAGTACGGTGTACAACACGGTGTTTTCGTCCGCGGCGAGCAGATAGGCGAGCTTGTATGCGCAGATATGAGCGAGCCCGTCGCTGAGCGGGAACGGCTCGTCGAGGCTTACGAACTTCTCCGGATATCCGTTGACGGCGCCCGTCGCGTCACCGTCGAGCGGCGCAAGCTCGCACACCGCCTGATACAGGATGCCGACGGAGCGGGCGCGCAGATCGGCGTTGTCGGCCCCATCCGGCAGCTCAGTAAGAAGAGCCGCCGCGGTTTCGTAAATATCCGATAAAAGCATCAGTTCGCCACGCTTATGTTGAGCAGCATGATCTCCTGCGGATATACGATCTTCGCGCCGTACAGGTGCAGGCCTTTGACCGCGTCGGCGAATCTGAGCTCGGGGCGGTAAGCCTCGACCTCGTTCAGCTGTTCGGCGAAGGAGATCGCGCGCTTCGTTCTCGCGAAGCACTTGTAGATCGTGTTGCCGCCCGACTGCTCGGTGTATACGTTGTTCGAAACGTAGATCCTGAAGCCGAGGAACGTGCCGACGCAGCCCTTGTCGAGCGCGGCGGAATTGTCGGTGTCGGTGACGATCTTCGCCTTGATGATCTTAGACGCGACCGCCGGGGAAACCTCGAGGATTATCTCCTCGTTGCCGGGGACGTCGTGCTCGAGCAGTTTCTGTCTGACTTCGAGCAGCATATCGACGACGCCGTCGGCGTCGAGACCCGACACCGTTTTGGTGTTCGCCGCCGCCACGTTTCTGTGAAGCGAGAAGACGTATTTGTCGGCTTCGTTGGCGAGCGCCGACGCCGCGAGCCTCATGGCCTCCTTCATGAGATTGGGCAGAGCCTGCGCGCGGTCGATATCGTCCACCGCGAAGTTGAACGCCTTCGCCTGGTTGATGACGAGCATGCGCTCGCTGTCGGTGAGCTCGGCGGGCGGATCCATATCCGTGTTCTTGTCGTAGTCGAAAACGGAGATCGGCGAGATGCCGACGATCTTTACCGTGTCGCCGAGGCTCTTTATATCGCCCTCGTAATCCCTGTTGCAGTTCTTGACGGCGACGTATTCGCGGTCAAGCTGTCTGTAAAGCGTTTCCGACCAGACGGTCGGCATGAAATAAGATAATGACATGTTTTTTCTCCTTTTTTAAGTATAAAATCCTTTGCTGTCCATACTTGTAATGATATCGTCGTAGTTGTCGCGCACCTCGGCGGCGGTCATCGCGGCGACGTCGGACGCCGTGTAGACGGCGCGCTTCGCCGACGGCCTTATCCTGCCGCTCGATTCCGCGGCGTTTTCCTCGTTTACGGCGCGCGCGGCGTCCTGTCTGCTGCGCCGCTCGTCGTCGTAGCGGCGGTACGCATCGCAGAGGCTGACGCCTTCCTTGACAGATTCCCAGACGCGGTCGGGCACGCTGTCAAGATCCGTGTCGGGGTATTGCTCGGAAAACAGGGCTATCTCGCTCTCAGCCCGTGATCTGTCCGCTGTTTTCATAAAGCTCCTCCTTGTCGCTGATTATGCCTTCGGGCAGCCGTTTAAGGTACTGTTCGACAGTGATGTAGCCGCCGGAAAGCAGCTTGTCGAGCGTGTTAAGACACGCGACCTGCGAATATCTCGTTCCCGCCCCGACATCCACGCGCGCGGACAACAGCGCGTTTTTCATGACCGACAGGTCCGGCAGCTTCTCGGCGCGGTCCGTGCCGTCGGCGGCGCGGTACAGGACGAGCCTGTCCTGCGGATAGTATTCGAGAAGCATCTCCGCCCAGATCAGGGCGAGCTCCTCAATGCACGCGTACAGATTCTGTCTCAGCGTTTCGAGCGGTATCGCGGACGTCTCCTGCAGCGCGAGGATCGCCGACGTGTTGTCCGGCTCGACTTCGCCGAGCGCGGCGTCCGTCGCGCCCATCATCTCCTTCGTATGCGACAGCGTCATCGCTATCACCTCGAGGAAGCCCGACTGCAGATGTCCCGTCCCGATCACCGCGGCGGCGTTCCTGACGTCCCCGCCTCCGCGCACGCCGATCGCCTCTCCGACCTCGTTCGTCCACTCGGGGATCAGCGTCTTGTCGTACACGATCTTTGAAAACGCCGTGTCGGTCATGTGCTTCATGACCATCGCGTACGCTTTGTTTATGTACTTCTGGTTTTCGATCATCGGCGTGATCGGCGAGGCACCGATGAAGCTGCCCTTTACCTCGCTCCACGCGAAGTACGCGACCGGATACCGTCTCAGCTTCGTTTTCCTGCAGCAGATGACGACGCGCTCCGTGCTCTTCTCCCAGCAGACGTATCCGTCCTTGTCGCGGAAGAAGGTTATCAGATAAGTCGCCATGCCGTCGCCGCCGGTCTGCGAAAGATACGCGTCCGCCGCGTCCTCCGGGTATCTGTCGGCGACGATCTTCTCCGTCTCCGCCGCCGGGACGCCGTTTTTGACGGCTTCATCGAACAAATGTTCTACCATATCCCTGCCGGCGATCATGACGTAGTCCTGCTCCTGGATGTCGCGGCTCGTGACGTTCGACACGAACAGATCCGTGTTGTCGGCGAGGACGGTTTTAACGTCGCCGGTGTGCGGCTGTCCCGTTTTGGTATCGGGATCCCAGAAGCAGTAGAAAACGCCGTCGCCGGATATCGCGGCGTCGAGCAGCGCGCGGCGCACGAGGACGTCGAGTCTGCTTTTGTCGAAGCGGTAAGCCGCGTTGCCGTTGAGCAGCTGGATGCCTTTCTTAAGCTTTTTCTTGTCGGCGCACGACTCCGTCACCGGCATCGAATCGTCGCTGTATACGACCGAGATCGGCTGACGCGCGACGGACGACACCATGAAGTCGGTTATGCGCTTTATGACGTTGAATACCGGCGTGGGCAGGCCGGCGGGATCGACTCCGCGCCACTGGTCGCCGCGGTAGAACCGTTCGTTCTGCCTGACCGCGGTGTAAAGACCGATGCGCCTTTTATAGTCGCGCCCCGCCTCGTACCTCTCCCACGCTGTCGTTTTTTCACTCATTTGCAAATTCCTTTCAGTATTTTGAAACGGGTACCGCGGATATCCGTTTCCTGTTGAAAAATCCGCCTTCCCGGCGCCGCGGCCCGTCTGGCGGCGTGATGCGCGACATCACCGCGTAGCGGAGCGCCTCGGGCAGATGCGTTATCTCGTGCGGCTCACCGGAGCAGTCCTCCGCCCTGTGCGCGTCGCAGACGAGCCCGCGCATGCAGCGCAGGAGCGTCGGGCAGTTTTCCGATATCCTCATTCCCGCGCCGAGCGCTTCCCTGACGGCGCGCCAGCCCGGGACGCGTCTGTCGTCGGCACGGACGAGCGCCGGGACGCCCTCCGTGCGCATTATCGTCTCATATCCGGACACGCCGCTGTCCTGCCGCCTGTTCCACAGGTCGGGCGAGGCGGCGATATAATCCACGTGCTCCCCGGCACAGGTCGACGCTATCAGCCGTGCCGCGGCGGACAGCGTGAGATCGGGGCGCGCGGATTCGCGGTATACGGTGAGGCGCCCCTCCGTATCCGCGCATAAAAGCACGAGAGCCGTGCAGTCGAAGCCGTAGTCGAGGCCGCCGATCACGCGGCACACCGCGGGTTTGACGAAACCCGCGGCGACGACGGATCCGTCCGCCGTCTCCGGAAAGAACTGACCGGAGAATATGTCCCAGCTCCCGTAAAGCCACGCCTGCCGCAGTCCGTCCGGCAGGCTCTTCAGCTGATCGACGTAACCGGGATCGGACTGAAGCAGCACGGTGTTGTCAAAGACCGTCGCCTGTATGAAACGGCAGTCCTCCCTGCGCTCGCCCGGCCGAAGATCGCCGTCGATGAATATCCGCTTTACCCACGCGTGACCGACGCCCCCGGGGTTGCACGTCAGATACATGCGCTTCGGGAATCCGTTCGTGCCGCGCAGACACGCCTTGAGGATATTGAACTGGTATTCGGTGATCTGCGTCGCCTCGTCGATCCCGATCACGTCGAATTCAAGCCCCTGATACTGGAGCGTGTCGCCGTCGTCGGACAGGTATCCGAGCTTTACCGTCGAGCCGTTCGGGAAAGACAGGAGCTTGTTCGTCTCCGAATACGAAACCGCCCCTTTGAGCTCGGACAGAAGCGGCAGGATGTGATTGTACCGCAGCTCACCGTAGCTGCGGCGCACGAGCAGACAGCGGATGCCCGGGTAATGCAGGCACATGAGCACGAGTTTGCGCCGCAGGGCCCAGCTCTTGCCGCCCCCGCGCGCGCCGCCGTAAGCCACGTACTTTTCCCTCGCCGTGAAAAACTGTTTCTGTTTTTCGGACGGAGTCCCGGCGAGCACGAGCTTTTTCAAAGCGAATCCTCCTCGTCCTGCAGGCTTATGACGCTGATGCCGGGATCGTCGTCACGCCTGCCCTCGAACAGACTTTTAAGATACATACCGAGGACGGTCGCCGAAAGACTTTTGGCGCCCGAATTAAGCGCCTCGTCCTCGAACACCGCGTCGATCAGCTCCGCCTCGTCCCTGTTCTCCTCGCAGAAGCGCCGGTACTGCCGCGGCGGGATCCTGTTCTTTCTCAGGAATCCCGCCCTGTTCGCGAGCATGCTGTTCGCCCTGCATTCGGCGGCGTACGCCTCCGCCTTCGGCAGGTATTTATACTTCATCGCCGCAAAGCGCAGTTATCAGTTCGCCGACGCTGTCGAACCCGAACAGGTCGAGGATATCCTGCAGATCCATCTCCTCCGCGCAGCCGCGGCAGACGCGGTAACCCTCGGCGTAATAGCCGTCGTCGCCGCAGTCGTCGCCGCATAGCGAACATTTGTTCGATATAAATTCTTCATCGTCCCGAAAGGGACTCTGTCCGTTCCTTGATGCCCTGGTCATTTACTGTTTGCCACGTCCTCCTTTTGCAATAAAACGCCGCCGTCACCGCATTTTTTTTCAAATACTTCTTGACAACACGAAAAGTATGTGATATTATATGTTTGTTCGCGGATTTCCGTCGACACGTACATTATACCACATTTTGCCCGTTTTGTCAAGTCTAAAATTCGCATTTTGCGAACAATTTTCGAAAACGGGGTTGAAACGAGGCCTCTTATGGACAAAACTCTGCATAACATCCTGTCGCTCATCGGGACGAAAAAAGGCTCGCAGCGCCGCTTCACGGAAGCGCTCGGGCTCTGCCCGTCCGCCGTCGGCGACTGGAAGAGCGGCAAGAGCCGTTCGTACACGCGGCGGCTGCCGCAGATCGCCGAATATTTCGGCATTACGGTGGATAACCTTATAACGGACGCCGTGCCGGCGAAGAACGCTTACCCCGCGGAAGGTCTGAAGCCGGTGCCGGTGCTCGGCACGATAAAGGCGGGCGTTCCGATAAACGCGGAACAGCACAACGAGGGGTACGAATACGCCGAGGTCGGCGACCCGTCCGAGTATTTCTATCTGCGCGTCAAGGGCGACAGCATGATCGGCGCCGGCATCACCGACGGCTCGCTCGTGCTCGTACACAGGCAGAATTACGCGGACGACGGACAGATCGTGGCGTGTCTGCTCGACGAGGATTACGCGACGCTCAAACGATACAGGAAGAGCGGCGGCACGGTCCTGCTTCTGCCGGAGAACCCGTCGTACCAGCCTTTCATCCTGTCGTCCGACGACTTCGAATGCGGCTCGGCGGCGATACTCGGCGTCGCGACCGAAGTAAAGAAAAAACTCATCTGACGGTGTGATATGAACGGAAAAGAAATAAAAAAGGCCGTGGACATCTCGGCGCGCGCCGGTTCGCTTCTGCTGAAAGCCGGCGCCGACATAACGCGTGTCGAAGACACGATAAACCACATGATGCGCTCGTTCGGCGTGAAGAAATACGATATCTTCACGATAACGAACGGTATATTCATCTCCGCTTCGGCGGACGATGCTCCCGAGGGCATGGGCGATTACACGCGGATCTGCGAGGTCCCGAAAAACTCGTCCGATCTCGGCAAGGTCGACATGATAAACACGCTCTCGCGCGATATCGAAGCCGGTAAGTGCGACATGGACGGCGCCGCCGTGCGGCTCGACGGCATAGAAAAGGCGGGCGGATATCCGAAGATCCTGAGTCTTGCCGCGGCCGCCGTGGCGTCCGGCGCGTTCAGCTTCCTGTTCGGCGGCGGTCCCGTCGACGCGCTGCTCGCCGCGCTGATCGGATTCTCTTATTATATCCTGTTCCTCAAACTGAACGAAACGAAGCTGTCGAAACTTCTGACGAACGGCATCTGCGGCTGCATACTCGCGCTGCTGTCCGTCGCGTGCTTCAAGCTGCTGCCCGGCGTGAACCTCGACAAGGTCATAATCGGCGCGATTATGCCGCTGATACCCGGCGTGTCGTTCGTCAACTCCGTGCGCGACATCGCCGCCGGCGACTACATCTCCGGCGCGATCAGGATGATCGACGCGATCGTCATCGCGTCCGGCATCGCGCTCGGCGTGGGCGTGACGATACTGATATTCACGCGCGTCGGCGTCATATAGGAGGCGTGATATGGGATTCAGGGATATAATACTTCATCTGCTCGTGTCGCTTATCGCGACGGCGGGCTTCAGCGTGGTGTTCAACATACCGCGCCGCCATATTGCGTTTTGTTCCATGCTCGGCGTCGTCAGCTGGATGCTTTATATACTGCTCACGCCGTCGCTCGGCGCGGTCGCCGCGACGTTTATCGGCACGTGCGCGATCGTGCTGCTCTCACGCGTGCTCGCGGTCGTGCGGAAATGCCCCGTCGCGGTCCTGCTGATACCCGGCATAATCACGCTCGCGCCCGGATCGGCGATATATTATACGGCGTATTATTTCGTCACAAACGACATCTCCTCGGCGGGCCAGTACTGCTTTCTGACGGTCAAGCTCGCTTTAGCGATCGTCCTCGGCATCATTGTCGTCACCGCGATACCCATGCCGCATCTGAAAAATCTGTTTTCGAAAAAAGAAAAACCGTCGCAGTGACGCCGCGGCCAAAAATTTCGCGGTGTCGCTGCGCGACGTTCGGTGCGCCTGCGGCGCCTTTGGGGACTCC
>JAFZRM010000033.1 GCA_017619885.1 Clostridia bacterium
ACCGTGGACGGACTGGATCTTTTTCACGGCTTCAGCGTCGTTATTCGAGTAAGTCCCGGTCACTTTTATATCGTCGCCGAAGCCGTATTCGGCGTCAAGACACCTGAGAACCGACTGCAGAATATACACCGTCTCGCTGTGCTCGCCGACCTTGACGACGTACCCGCGCCCGGGAAAGACGTAAAGCGGGAGCGGATCGGAACAGCCGCCCATAAGTGCGTCGTAATCGTATTTGACGGCGTCCCAGCAGACCTGATCCGCGACGCCGGTCACCGGAAGCCCTCTCATCTTCTGATACGCGATGACCGCGTCCCTCGTCTCGTCGCCGTATATACCGTCCGCCGCGATCGACGGCAGAGCTTTGTTTTTAAGCGAAAGATAATAAAGATAAGTCTGAAGCTGTTTTATATATTCTTTTTCGTCATAGCCGTTCATACGGAAACCTCCCCGTATATGTCGCCGCCGTACTGACCGTTGTTGAAGCTCTGACCGTCGGATATCAGCTCGAATTCGCCGGTTATGGCGTCCCACGTTATCGGACCGGTTATCCCGGTGACGTCGATCCCGAATATGCTCTGAAGCTCCGAGACCGCAGTTTCCGTCGCCGTGTCGTAAATCCCGGTCATCGCGGGCGCCGTAACGGAATCGTATACGTCCGCGATCACGCCGATATAATATTGCAGCCGCTCGACCTCGATACCGGACGAGCCCGCTGATAAAAGCTGTCCCGAATAAGGCGCGGCGGCGGTGACGTCCGCGCTCTGCATATTGTCGGCGATGCCGAAATACACGTCGTAGATCGCGAAAACCGTCTCCCTGTCCGTGACGCCCGTCTGTTCAAGCCCGAACAGCCCCTGCACGCCGCGGACCGCCTGTTCCGTCAGCGGTCCGTATATACCGTCGACCGGGATGTTCGGCACCTCCGCGTAATATAACCCGATAGAGTTGAGATAATACTGGAGCACGCTTACGATTATCCCGGTCTGCCCCGGATAAACTTCAGTCGGCAGCTGCAGCGATACTTCGTCGAGTGAGATCCCCTCTCCCTCGACTTCGTTCAGACGTTTCACGCCGGAATAAACGAACTGGATCCTGTACCACGTCGGGGTATCGATCACGCCCGTGACCGGCAGACCGAAGATCCGCTGAAATTCGGAAACGGCGCTTTCAGTCTCCTGCGTAAACACGAAATTGACGTTTGCGATCTTCGGTATGGCGGGATAGTTTTTGCCGATCCGGTTCAGCCGGAGCTCCGCGAACCTTACCGCGTCGTCGGCTATGCCAAGCCGGAGCGGCATCGGCGGCACCGCTGAGCGGAATTCGCCGACAGGCGCGTCCGTGACGAGCTCGATGTCCTGACCGTAATAGAACTTCAGGATCTCGAACGCCGAATAACCGTTCTGCGCGAGCGTGACCGAGCCCCACTGCGAAAGACCGCCGCACGTGGTCGTAGTGCCGTTGCAATACGACGCGAAAAGCGGATCCGCGCGTCCCGGTCTTCGGATGTATGAATTGAAGATCTCGTCTGTGAGCCGGCTTATCGGCTCGAACGTACTGTGACCGCGGACGTACGACTGATCCTCGGCGGTGTTGTTCGTTATGTCGAAATCATAACCGCGCGTGCGGTAATACTCCGTGTATATCCGGTTCATCGCAAACGAGATTATCGCGTAAAGGTTCGCGCGGATCGACTGCTCCGGCCACGTCGGATATATCTCACAGCTCGCGCAGTTCTTGACGTAATCGGGAAACGGCACGGTCACGTTCTCGGCGTTTTTGTTCGACGACGCGCCGAGATGGACGGTGATCTTCTCCGGGATAACGGGAAGCAGTTCAGCCATCGTATACCCCCTTTCCGGACATTTCAGGCGCGCCGCCGGTAAACGGCTGACAGCCGGGCGAGCGGCCGTCCGCTCCGATTCTGCACGACGCGGTGACCGGCACGAGCGTCATCGGCTGGCGTGATAAGACCCCCGAAAACACCGGCACGTCGGGGGATACGAGCGTGTAAAACCCCTTGAGACTCACCGTGACCGTATACGCGGAAAAATCGGGCCCCGGTGAATCGGATGAAAGAGAATTGTTCCTGTCGGGCGCAGACAGCGCCGTCTGCGGTATTTGCCCGCTTTCGTCGGTCAGAAAGCGGTAAAGCACGGTATCTATATTGTTGACCTTCACGCTTATCAGCACCTCAGCGCCCTCAAGCGGAGAGGAACCGTTTTTGGTGTTGACGTCCACGGTGAGATAACCTGTTTGTTCAGCCATAATATTTCTCCTTTCGTTTTATCTATACGCATTTTATGAAATCAAGTCCGAAAGATTGCATGAATGCTTTAAAAAAAAGAAAAATCTGCCGCGACTTGAAACAAGACTTTTGCTTCAAAATAATACGGCGGAAAAGGAGGCGGCAAATGAAAAGAAAACTGAAAACAATAACAACGCTGATGCTTCTCTTGGCGGTCGGCTGCCGAAGCGTCAGAGCGGAATATCACGATTTTTATATAATGAGGCAGAGCGGAGGGAAACGGCCCGTGCTCGACAGTTGTCTGTCGTATATACCGGAGCACGGCGGTATCTATATAGGCGCCGACGAGCCGGTAATATATCTGACGTTCGACGCCGGATATGAGAACGGCAACGTTGAAAAGATCGTCGACACGCTCGACAGATACGGTATAAAAGGTACGTTCTTCGTGCTTGAAAATATAATCAGAAGAAACACGGATCTTATAGTTAAAATGGCGGAGCACGGCCACACGGTGGCGAACCATTCCGCGCGCCATAAAGATATGACGAACATGACCTCTGACGAGTGCGAAATGGAGCTGTTGCGATTATCTTCACTTTATAAAGAACTGACGGGTAAGACGATGAGCAAATACTTCCGCCCGCCGGAGGGGAAATGCAGCAAAAATCTGCTCGACAACGTGTCCGCGCTCGGGTATAAAACGGTGTTCTGGAGCTTCGCGTACGCGGACTGGGACAACATGAAACAGCCGGATCCGGAAAAGGCGGTAAAGCTCATACTCGACAACACGCATAACGGCATGATAATACTGCTTCATCCGACGTCAAGGACGAATGCGGAGATACTTGACAGGCTGATACGCGAATGGGCGTCGCGCGGATACCGGTTCGGCACGCTCGATATGATAAAATGAGGCTTTTGTGTCTGCTGATTTCTTTTGCGATGATATTCCGTCCATGCGGCGCGGAGCGGAAGAAGCGCGTCGCGCTGACGTTTGACGACGGACCGCACGCGGTATACACGGCTCAGATCTTACAGATCCTTTATGAGTTCGGCGTGACGGCTACGTTTTTCGTCGTGGGGAGCAACGCCGAAAGATATCCGGAGCTATTGCGGGCAGAGTTCGATCTCGGGCATGAGATAGGTAACCACACTTATTCCCATACCGTGAGCGGAAAGTCGTCGACTGAAAAGATAGAGGAAGAGATCAAAACGGCCGACAGGATCATAGAGTCGGTGACCGGAGCCGTGCCGACGCTCTTCCGCCCGCCCGAAGGCAAGGCGAGCAGGGAACTGCTCGATTTTGTGCGCAGGCTCGGAAAGACGACGGTGATATGGGATGTGGATACGCGGGACTGGGCGCACACGATGCCGGAAAAGATAGCAGAAAACGTAAAGAAAAACGTGCACGACGGATCCGTAATACTGATGCACGATTTCGTCGCCGCTCCGTCGCCGACGCCAGATGCGCTGAAGCTCATAATACCGTATCTGATCGACGCCGGATATGAGTTCGTCACGGTGTCTGAGTTGTTGGCAGCGGAGGCAGAAACAGGCTCGTATCCATCATATTTCTTAGGATAAAACACGGCCGCCCTGCAAATCATAATCCGGCGGGAACCCGCGGAATAAAACAGTAAAAAACGGAAACAATAACAAATAAACGGCAGGTGCGGACATGAAAGAAAAAACAAAAAAACTGCTGTGCGCTCTGTTCGCGGTCGTATGCGTCATACTCGCGGCGGCGTCCGCGGCGGACGCGGTGTTATCGGACGGTATATCGGTCTTCGAAGGCGAGGATCCGTACACGCCGGCTTTCAGCGGTATAGGCACGGAGCAGGTCGACGGCAGCGTTATAGCGTACGCTTTCGGCGTGCCGGTCAAGCGGGTAAGCGTATCGGTATACAAGACGAAAAAAGTGATACTCGGCGGTCAGAGCTTCGGCGTAAAGCTGAAGATGCGCGGAGTACAGATCGTCGGGATCGGAGTCGTGAACACGCCAAAAGGACCGGCGGATCCGGCGTCTTCCTGCGGACTGCAGATAAACGACGTAATAACCGAGGTCGACGGGAAGACGGTGACCGGCAGCGAAATGTTTACAAAGACCGTGGAAAATTGCGGCGGACGCCCGGTAAAGATAACCTATCTGCGCGGCGGCGAAGAGAAAACGTCGGAGCTTTTGCCGGTTCAGGACGAGCAGAACGTCTATAAAGCCGGGCTGTGGATAAAGGACACGACCGCTGGAATAGGCACGGTGACCTATACGCTCGAGGACGGTTTCGGGTTCGGCGGGCTCGGTCACGGCATATGCGATCCGGATTCCTCGGCTCTGCTTCCGTTCGCCGGCGGCGAGGTGTACGAAGCCCATATCACCGGCATTCGCCCCGGCAGAGCGGGGGATCCGGGAGAGCTGCGGGGATATTTCGGAAAAGAACCGACGGGAGAGCTGCTCGCAAACGAACAGACGGGAGTCTACGGCAGATTCGAGCGCAGACCGGACGGCAAAACGGTACAGATAGCGTTGAACGACAAAGTCAGAGAGGGCGACGCAAAGATCGTCTGTACGACGGGCGACGACGGCGTAAGAGAATACGACGCGCAGATAACTTGTATCCTGTCACGGAAATCTGAAACGAAGAACTTCATCGTAAGAGTGACCGATAAAGAGCTTCTGAGCCGGACCGGCGGGATCGTACAGGGTATGAGCGGGAGCCCGATCCTGCAGGACGGCAAGCTGATAGGCGCGGTGACGCACGTCCTCGTCAACGACCCGACGAGAGGGTACGGGATATTCATCGAGAATATGCTGAAATACAGCGAATAAAAAAACGGGTACGCGGCTGCGTACCCGTTTGATCATCCGTTCAGTATTTCGTAGTAGTAGATCGGAAGTGCGCTCCATCCGTGACAGAGGCTTCCCGCGTAGCCGAAATCGAAGTCGCCGATTATCGTCTCCCAGAACGACGTCGCGCCGTTCCTCAGCATATACAGATAATCGCGGTCGAGCTCGTCGAGGATCACCTTCCTGTATTTCTCAAAATCGACTTTGAGCAGTGCGTCGAAGCGGAACGAATTCATTGAAAGCGTGTTCGGTATTATCCTTATCCCTTCATAGCTGCCGCCGTTTTTCTCAAGTATCTCGAGAATGCGGCCGCGGTCGACGTTGTCCGCCGCGCCGCAAAGCAGGCAAAGAGAATTTGTCAGTACGCTGTAATCGTTTTCGGCTCTGTCGTCAAAAGAATTGAAGAGGCGGGTCTGTTCGTTGTAGAATTTCTTCGCTATGGCATAGTTGACGGATTTCGCGATTTGCCCGTATCTTTCCGCGTCGTCGTCCTTGCCGAGATAACGGCAGATGACCGCCAGATTCTGCAGGGCGAGCGACAGATCGGCGTTGAGCGGCGCCTCGTAACTGACTTTAGAACTGTCTCCGCCCGACATCGTGGCGGACCACTCGTAGAAGTTCCAGACTCTCCCTGCGCTGCCGTCCCTGAAATTGTCGCATAAACCGTTTTCGCCTATCTTGTCGGTGAAAGTCTTCATCAGTTTTTGCAGTACCGGGTACAGGTCGGCGGCAAGCGTCGTGTCGCCGCTGTGATCTATATATTCGCGCATCTGCACGAAATACATAAGCGAAAACGACGGGATCGGGTAATCGGCGCCCGCCGGATAACAGAGCGAAAGAATCCCGTCCGGTCTCATGCCCTGCGAGATCAGATCAAGGCAGGCGCGCGGGAATTCGTATTCGCCGAACGCGTAATATCCGCAAAGCATCTGGTTGCGAGAATCCATCGTGTAGAGTGACTGTTCGCGCCACGGACAGTCCTCGTAATGCTCGTGCATGCACTGAAGCAGAGTATTCTCGCACACCTCGTATATCGTGTTCCGCAGCAGGTTCGACAGTTGCGGCTTTTTTGCGTTTACCGGATATTCCGTAGGACGCAGACCGGCGTAGTCGACTTTTACGTTGTTTGTGTGGATGAAAAACTGCAGATATCTGCACCCGAACCGCCTGAAAGCAGCGAGAAAAACGTTTCTGCCGGCTTTCAGTTTGAAATCGGAGGTGAAATCGCGTATCGACGTCCTGCATCTGCCGTCGACGAGATGCTCGCCGAAGCCGACTTCCATATCGGTATCGCACGGGACGGTGATATCGAAATCGAGAAAGCCGGACGTCTCGGCGCCGAGGTCAACGATGAAGAAAACGTTCTGCCCATCGTTCGCTTTGAATTCAAACGGAAAGCCAGCGCCGCCCGATCCGATCTCGCCGGGGAAACGGAACCCGAGCATCGCGTGCTGCATATCGGTCTGAGTATTGACGCGGTTTTCCGGGTATTCGAACACGCCCTGCATCGCCATTTTCGACTTTATACGATCGCGCAGTATCAGCTTCTTTATCGGCCGCGGATTGAGGTTGTACGATATCGAATCGACGACGACGGACGGTGTGAATCCCTGTTTTTCCGTCCCCGGCTGATCCCATCCGTCGTAACCGCGCAGATCGTAGTGATACGAGTATCCGAGCTGACCAGAGATCGGATGACAGACGCCGCTTTCGTAGTCGCGGCTGACGCGGCTCAGCGTGTCCGCGTCGCTGTATGCGATGATATCGCCGCCGCACTCTAACTCGTAGATAAGCCCGGCGTTACCCGGTTTATATGTGAAGAAGTTTTCACCGATATACCACACCGTGACGGCGAGCAGATTTTCGCCGTCTTTGACGAATTCGCTCACGTCGATCTCGTCGTAGATCTTTTTATCAGGGTAGTCCGCGTACTGGCCAAACGCCGCGAGTTTGCCGTTTAAATATACGGTGTAATTTGAGTCCGAGGCGATGCGAAGGACCGTTTTTCCGCAGGCGTTGAAGCATTTGTAAAAGTTGACGTAAAGATCCTTGCTCTGACCGTCTTTGTGCCAGATCCATTTTCCTTTATTGAACATAATCAGTCACCTGTCCGACAAAAATTTTATTTTTCTGACTTTTTCCTATTTACAAATCACAAAATATGTATTATAATATATGCATATATGTAATATATAGGAGTACAATATGAAAATCGGGTTTGATAACGAAAAATACGTTGAGATGCAGTCGCAGCGGATACTTGAGAGGATTAACAGGTTCGACAACAAGCTTTACCTCGAATTCGGAGGCAAACTGTTCGACGATTATCACGCTTCCCGCGTGATGCCGGGCTTCATGCCCGACTCGAAGATCCGTCTTCTCAAAAAACTGAAGGATCAGCTTGAGATCATAGTGATCATCAACGCCGCCGACATCGAGAGAAAGAAGATCCGCGCGGACTACGGCATCACGTACGATACCGACGTGCTGAGGCTGATCGACGCGCTCAGGGCGCTCGATATATACGTTTCCGCCGTCGTCATAACCCAGTATCTCGAACAGCCGTCCGCCGAGATATTCAAGAAGAAACTTGAAATGAGAGGCGAACGCGTTTTCATCCACCGCGTTATCAAAGGATACCCAAACGATATAGATACCATAACAAGCGACAGAGGATACGGAGCAAACGATTTCGTGCCGACGACGCGCCCGCTCGTCGTCGTGACGGCGCCCGGTCCCGGTTCCGGCAAGCTCGCGACCTGTCTGTCGCAGATATACCACGAAAGAAAACGCGGCGTAAACGCCGGTTACGCGAAATTCGAAACGTTCCCGATCTGGAACCTGCCGCTCAAGCACCCCGTCAACATAGCGTACGAGGCGGCAACGGCGGACCTGTCCGACGTCAATATGATCGACCCGTATCATCTCGAGGCTTACGGCGTCACCACGGTGAACTACAACCGCGACGTCGAGGCGTTCCCGGTAGTCCGCAAGATCCTGTCAAGGATTTCCGGCAGCACCGAGGATATATACAAATCCCCAACGGATATGGGCGTCAACATGGCGGGCTTCTGCATCTGCGACGACGAGGTGTGCCGCGAGGCTTCCAAACAGGAAGTGATAAGGCGCTATTTCAAAGCCGCCTGCGATTATAAAAACGGTCTTTGCGACCAGAGCGTCGTTTTCCGCTGTGAAGCGCTGATGGAGGAGCTGAACGCTAACAAGACCGACAGAGACGTTGTCCACTACGCGCTTGAAAAAGCAGAGAAGAACAACGGTCTGCACTGCGTGGCGATTAAGCTGAACGACGGTCACGTCGTGACCGGCAAGTCGTCGGCGATGATCTCCGCGGCGTCCGCGGCGATGATAAACGCGATCAAATATCTGTCCGGCATCGCGGACGATATACATCTCATCTCGCCGGTGGTGCTTGAACCTATAACGACGATGAAACGCTCGATCGGCTCGAAAGCTAGCAAGTTGAACCTTCACGAGGCGCTCATAGCGCTGAGCATCTGCGCGGCGACGAACCCGTCCGTGGCGTACGCGCTGCAGAAACTGCCCGAACTCGAGCGCTGCGAAGCGCATTCGACGAAGATGCTGACACCGAGCGAGGAAGAGTACGTGAAGCGCCTGCACATAAATCTCACGTGCGAGCCCGAATTCATATCAAAGGATCTTTACATCAACTGATCGCCGAGGTCCCCGGATCCGTCCGGGGATTCTCTTTTTTTGACTTTTCGCTTCCACGTGCCGGTCTTATAGAATATATATGACATAGCGGAGGGGAGGACCCAGCCGATGGATATTGCCCACCATATGCCGTCC
>JAFZRM010000001.1 GCA_017619885.1 Clostridia bacterium
CCGCAGCTAAATTCGCCGCGAGCGGCGAGCTAAATTGACCTTCGGTCAGCTAAATTTGCTTCGCAAGCTAAATTCGCTGACGCGAGCTGAAAGAGGCGAATTTAATTTAGCTGAAACCGACAGGTTTCAATTTAGCTGCGAGCGTAAGCGAGCAATTTAGCTGAATAAAAAACCATTCCTGTATCGGAAGGGTTAAGACGAGCTGAAACAGGATAACCCACTATGACACTTTCTATAATTGAAAGGTGTCAGAGTGGGTTTGTTTCTTCTTTATACAGCCTCTTCCTAATCCGGTCTGTTTTTTTCGTTGTTCTGCTCAGCCGTTTGCGAGTCTGTACGCGGTCCGGGCGAGCTCTTTTCTTTTTTCAAGATATTCTTTTTCGGTAAGACCGGCCGGTTTTACGTCCGTCTCAAGTGAGAAAACGCCTTCGTAGCCGATATCGTGCAATGCCTTTGAAAACTCTGCCCAGTCGATCACGCCGGTCTCCGGCAGCCAGTGGAAATCGCTTCTGCCGTCGTTGTCGTGAACGTGAAGCACGCGCAGATATTCTTTTCCGATGAGTCTGACCGCCTCTGCCGGATCCGATTTCGTCACGGAACAGTGTCCGGTGTCGAGACATACGCGGAAGTTCGGCGAATCGATCGCTTTGACGAAGCCGAGTATCTGCGCGGGCGTCGCAAGCGTCAGCGCCGGCATCGGCATATTCTCGAAATCTATCACTACTCCGGCTTTTACCGCCTCTTCTGTCAGCCTTGTAAAGAATTCGAGATTCATTTCCATGAATTCTTCCGGGTGCGGATTCTGATAGTCTCCGAACGGCATGATCGGGTGTATGACCATATCGGAGCAGCCGAGCTCGGCGGTGCCGTAAAGCGAGCGGACCATCTTATCGAACCGCTCGTCGCGGTCTTCCTTCGTCGCGTCCTGCGGCGGCCAGCGCCACGGGCCGTGCGTCTGACATATCGTAAGTCCGGCGTCTTCCGCCGCTTTTCTGACAGTTTTCAGCAGACGCGATACTTCCGCGGGCTCGCCGAAAAACACGTTTTCCGTATGGCAGAACGACTGGAAGTCAACGCAGTCGTAGCCGAGGCTTTTGATGACCGGCAGTTCTGTTATCTTTTCTTCGATATCCGCTTCGGGACACCACTGTATACCTGTTCTCATAACGCTTCTCCCTCTTTTATTCAACGATTCCCGTCACTGCGGCATCGGGCCTTCAAACACGGCGACGCGCTGTGCGTTGAGTATCGACGCGGTCCATTTGCTGACCTTATACGCCGCGCTTGACGGATATTTCTTATAACAGCCCGCAACGAAATCGTTACCGTCGCTCAGATGACCTTCGCGTTTGAAATCCGCCGCCTCGACCGGCAGGCCCATCCATTCTCTGGTCTCTCCGATACGGTACGTTTTCGGATCGCTCCAGACCCACGCGGGAGTCGGCCAGAGTCTCTTTGAATGCGCGGCGTCGATCGCGTCGTAAAATTCCCTGTCGGGTCCTCCCTGTCCGTGATGTCCCATCTGCACGTACTCGGATTTCATCTGTTCCGGGTCGTATTTTTCAAGCAGCCGCTTCCCTTCGTCCTCGGCGCAGTCGCCGAGGAACAGAACGGTATGATCGCCGTATTCCATGCGGTTTATAACAGACGTACTGTTGACGTATTTTGATTCCGCGCACCACGTCATAAGTATACGGAACGTCACGCCGTCAACGTCTATCGTCAGCCCCTGTTCGATCGCATCGGCGTTTATCACGGCACCGTTTATAAGATCGTAATAGTAGTTTTCGGCGCCTTCCGGCTTCGTCCATTTATCTTCGGGGATGTCGGCGCCCTTAACGCCTACGAATCCGTTTATCGAATAGTAATTGTCCATTCCTTTTTTCAGATCGCCGAGCTTGTCGAGATCGTGGTCGCTGTTGCCCGCGGCGCTCTTCCATTCCACGCCTATCTCGGGGAAATCGAAATAGAAATTGTTGATCTTATAATTGGATTCCGCTGTATACTGCGTCAGCATTTTCGCAAGCTCGTTATAATGGTCCTTGTGCGCGTGCGACAGAAACCACGCCTCGACCTCGAAATACGCTCCGTCTTCAAGCCCGAGGATCGCGCGGATCGCGCTCTGCAGATACGTCTTGGCGTTCAAGCCCGTTCCGTCGATACCGCCGTCGATGACGACGATCTTACGGTTCGGTGTCACTATGACGTAGCTCATCATAAGGCTCGACGTCTCGGGCACGAGCTGATAAAGCTCGACCGTCCCGAGCTGCACCGGCTCAGGCGCCGCAGTCGTCTCCTCGTCCGTTTCGGTCACGGTATCGGGCTCGGTCGTCACGGCTTCGGTGGGTTCGTCTGTCGTTATTTCCGCCGTCCCTGCTCCGCCGTTCGCGCAGGAGCTGAGAAGCAGCAGCGACGCCAGAGCAAGCGCCGCAGCCCTTACGGCGATGCGTGATACTTTGTATTTCATAGCTGTCCTCCATATTCTCAGGATATGACTTACTTGTTATATTATAACTCCGTTATTTGCCGTTGTCAATCGATTTTTCATAATTCACGCAAAAAACGAGCCGATCGCGTTATCCCGTTAAATGCGTTTTGCGGCCGTGCGCGGCGCAAAAAGAATACCGGCCGAGGCAAGGATCGTTTTCCCTGCCTCAGCCGGTTTTCATTGACGCCCGTTATGAGTTTACATCATACGGGACGTTTTTTTGGTGATTATCTGAATTTCTTCGCTACGGCAACGCCGGCCAGAGCCACGCAAGCCACGGCGGCTATCGCGATGACGGCAGCGTCAGCGGTGTGGGGATTGGTGGGCGTGGAAGGTTCGGACGTTCCGGGATCTTCGGTCGGATCCTCGGTCGGATCTTCGGTCGGCTCTTCAACGGTCTTCGGAGCGCCGGTGAGGAACATGCAGGGAGCGCCCATCGTGTTCTCGTTGGTGTTGCAGTTGCCGCCTATGGTAACTTCGAGTGCGCCGGGAGCGCCGGAACCCATAACGAAGTGTGCGCCGCTGTCGGTGCTCGTGATCCTGAACGTGTAAGTACCCGCCGGATACGCTTTGCTGAAGCTCAGTGTGGGCGAGCTGTCACCGATCTGGGTATACTGCTGCGTTTCAAGTTCGTTGCCGTTTTCGTCAAGCAGGGAGATGTTTACGGTAGCTCCGTTATCGCCGTTTGCATAGAACAGCGCGCAGAAGCCGTTGAACGAATACGGAGTCGTGAACGTTGCGGTGAATTCCCAGGCCTTGTCGGTAAACGGATGCATCCACCAGCCGGTGCTTGCGCCGCCTGCGGGATCGCAAAGCCACTGATCGGGCTCTCTCTCAACGACCATGAAATCATAATTGAATATTTCATAAGCCTTGTCGTCTTCACCGATCGCGTAGAAAGCCGCGTTGTGCTTGCCGACAGCGAGTTCGTTGTAGTAGAATACGATCCAGTATGCTTCACCGTTGACTATGCCGGCGCCTTCAAGTTCGGCGGTACGGTCAAGACCCGCGTTCTGTATTCTGGCAAGCGGAGAGTCGATCATTGCGCCGTTGTCAAGTTTCACGCCGAAAGTCTTTATTTTGCCCTCTTTGAGAGCTGCCCAACCGTAAAAGCCTACGATGTCAGCGTTGGGATCGGCATGTCTGTCATACTGCGGCATGTTGTTTTTTACCAGTTCGTCGCAGTGGCCGGCCTGTGAAAGGAACGCGCCGGCGTACGCATACCAGTCTGCTGAGAAGTTGAACAGACCTTCATCCATCGCGTTGGAAGCGACGGTGAATACTGCCACGGACATCAGGACAGCGACAAGTATGATGGAGATGATTTTTTTCATTTTTTCCTCCTGAAAAAATAATATTCTTAATTGAATTGATTTTTTTAAGCAGAAATCTGCTTATTGTCTATATAATATACTGTTTTGTTAATTTTGTCAAGTCATTTTATAAAAAAATCCAGCAGTTTATGAAAAAAACTGCAATAATTGCGTACGTTAACCTGCAAAAGACAAAAACAAAGCGCCGCCGTGGCGCCGGCGACGCTTTGTTTTGGTATGACCGTTACCGTATCATGATCTCCAGAGGCTGTGAAGGTTGCAATATGCGTATACCGCCTCTACCTCGTCGCCCTCGCAGATACTGAAGCATACTTCCGGTTTGTCGCCGGGATGAAGAGGCTTTCTCTGATTTCCCTGCTTCGTTTTCAGGCACACCCATTCTATGTAGTGTTCAGCGGTCATGGGATGATCGACCGAGCCGATACGGACCTTGACGTCGCGTCCGTTGACCTCGAATACGGGAACGTGCTTTTCCGCGGAAGCGTCGACCGTTCCGGGGATTATCTCTTTCATGGGCTTGCCGCAGCACACGACCGG
>JAFZRM010000034.1 GCA_017619885.1 Clostridia bacterium
CCGCGAGCTGATCGAAGTGCGGCGCGCCGAAAGCATGCTTGATAAGATGTTCCCCGAGCCGACCGTCGGCGACGATGAGGACGACGAGACGCACGGACCGCTCATCGGTTTCGGTTACAATCTCTCGTCGCACGGCATGACGATAGGCTCGAACACGCATACGGGATACCATATAGACTGGAACAACGACGGTACCGTGACGCTGTCGGTACACAGGAGCGGCGGCGGGGTGGATACGTACACGGAACATAAGCTAAAGCCGGAGATCGCGGAAAAGATGCGCGATCTGGTGCGCGACAAGCATCTGCCCGCGCTGACGAAGAAGGAGATCAAAACGGTCGAATGTTACGACTGCTTCACGAGCGCGTCGATCAGCATGACCTTTGACGACAGCAGCGTCGGCGGCAGCCCGTATAACTTGCTGAATCTGAATTGCGGACCGGCGGGCATGACTTTCCGCACGCTCGAAAACGCTGTCGAAGATATCATAAAAGAGTGCAGAGAAACCGGAGAATGCACCTCGGTCGTGGAAACGAAGACCGGAAACGGCAACGTGCCCGGATTTATAAATATCGGCGGCATGATGCCTTACTCGGTCGGCACGGACGGTCAGAACGGTTGCTGGACCTGCTCAAAATGCGGTTATTCAGCAAACAAAGGCAGATTCTGCACGGAATGCGGAGAAAAACGGTAAATATGCGCGAACTGATAAACGACCCGTTTTACAAACTGATCAAAGAATACGACGACTGCGTGATCGACTATTGCCTGATCGAAGACGATACGCCTTATCAGGGCAAGCGTTCGCACAAGGACGCCATACTGTTCGCCATGCTCAAAGTGATAGAACGCTATATCGACGAGCAGCTGAAATCGGAGGTCGATTTTCGCGGGACGGCTCTTGACGAGCCGTTTCCGTGGAACCTGGACATAGGAAAAGCGCAGGCGCATCTGATCGACACGGCTTCATTTTTACACGTGCCGGTGATATTGCGGACAGACCGTCTCGGTCAAAGGTTTTACGACTGCGACTATCCGGATTATAATAGAGACGGGCGTATACCGTACTGGTACGCTTTCTGGGAGCCCCCGTTTACGTCGGGATACGGACCGGACGATTTCCGCCGCGTCAACTCAGCCCTGTTCCCGCAGGGGACGGATGACCTTGAAGCATACGAGTGGACGACGGACTGGTCGAACTACTTTGACGACGGTCACGAATGGTGGGGCGCGGCGTGCTGGAGCGTTTACGACCGCCGCATGAACAGATACGCCGTGATCATGGCGTCCGCGACGGACTGAGACGGAAAAACGATATTTCTGATTGTGAAAATGAAAGAATACAAAATCATAGAACTCGACAAAGAAACATGGAAGGGTCACCCGCTTCCGATCTGCTATACGTCAAACTACTATTACGATATTTCCGTACGGCGGACAACGGACGGGTTCGATATCCCGATCCGAAAAAAGCGGTTCGATGAGCCGTTCACCCACGATCTGCAGGGAGATGACAATCCGGACAAGCTTTTTCAGGACTGGTGGGAAAACGCCCGCGCTTTCGGGATAGTCGAGGACGGAAAGCTGCTGGCGGCTATGGAGGTTTGCCCCGAGGAATGGTCAAACAGACTGCTTTTAACGGAACTGTTCGTTGCGGAAGAGATCAGGCGGCAGGGTTACGGGAAGAAGCTGATCGACCTTGCAAAAAAGCTGACGGTCGAGAATAAATATCGGGCTCTGATGCTTGAGACACAGTCGTCGAATGAAAACGCCGTCGGTTTTTATCTGCACGAAGGTTTCACGCTGATCGGTTTTGACAGCTGCTGTTATACGAACCGCGATATTGAACGTAAAGAAGTCCGGTTCGATATGGGATGGTTCCCCGCTTGATCTGCGGTCATGAAGATGATAAAACTGGATACAGCACGTCTGACGGTGTACACGGCGTCATACGACGAGATGCGGAAGATGATCGACGAAGAACCTGACGGTACGCTCAGGGAGGCGTACCTTGAAATGCTTCAGGGCACGCTGGATCACCCGGATCAGGCGGAGTGGTATACCGTCTGGATAATAGAGCTTAAAGACAAAACTATTGCCGGCGATCTGTGTTTCAAAGGATTGAACGAAGACGGGTCGGCGGAGATCGGTTACGGGATACTGCCGGAGCATCAGGGGCGCGGATACGCGACAGAGGCGGTCGGCGCGGCGGTATCGTGGGCGCTCGGCCGGCCCGGCGTGACGCGCGTCGAGGCGGAGACCGAACCCGGCAACACAGCTTCTCAGCGCGTGCTTGAAAAATGCGGATTCGTCCCCACCGGGACCGCGGGAGAAGAGGGACCGCGGTTCGTGAAAGCGCGGCAATAAATCGCCCTGAATAAGGCGCGATCGACTCGGCCGATTCACGACACGCAGTGTCAATTCATTTATGCAACCTCCGGTTTGTAAAAAAACACTGAAAAAACGCCCCGACAGATCGGGATTTACAGAAGAATGGGAAAATAATGAAAAAAGCAATATCGGTGATGTTAATATGTATTATTGCAGCGTTTTCTCTCGCAGGATGCGGCGCAAAGTACAGGGAAAAAGATTTCATCGGAAAAACGTCAGAAGAGATAATCGCGCAGTTCGGGCAGTTTGACTGTATCGTCGCGAGCAAAAATCCGGAAGGACTTTACATAAGCGGCAGATGCGGTTATACGATCAAAGAATCCCAAACGGCGAAAGAAGTAATATATTTTATTTATTTCGATGAGAACGGAACGGCGTATAAATGTGAAAAAGGTTACAGACCCGGAGGCTGAAAACGATTGAAAATCCAGGTCTGTGAGCAATGAATTGCCCTGCGTGGCATACGGCTCAATTCATTTATACAAACCCCGGCTTGTAAATAAACACGAAAAAAACGCCCAACGAACCGGGATCAGCGGAGGAGGATTATGTTTAACGTAGATTATAAGAGTCTGAGATTGTCCTTTAACGATTTTCATGACGTTTCGGACAAAGATATGCCGGAGTACGGAGAATACTGCCTGCTAGAACTGAAAACGGGAGATTATACAGCCGGCGGCTGGCATCCGTCGGGGAACGGTCGTACCGCGGCAGGTTACTTTTTACGCGGGACCGCCGACACGGTGGATTCCGCAGAGGTGGCAAGATGGCATTCTCTTGACCGCTATGACCTTACAGACAGTCTGGAAACAGAAGGGGTAAACTGGATAAACATCGGTCGCGAAGAAGAAGAGGGCGACCGCAATGTCCAATTTGAGGATTTCAAGTCGTTTGCCGACAGAAAACGCCCGAAAGAGGAGCAGTTCTGCCTTTTGATAATGAAGGACGGAAGTCTGGCGGCGGGCAGATGGAACAAATGGCGGCGCGAAGCCGGAGGAGCATTTATTTACTCGTCGGCGCTGGCGAGTCACAGTTCGGATGACGTATGGGCGTGGACGCCGCTTGACTCCGACGAGATCTTTGAAAGGGAACAGGAGCGTGAGAACGAGAAAAAGCGCGAAAAGAAACTGAATAAGAACCCTTCCGCCGATCCGGCGCTGTTCAGATACGGAACGGATATCGATACGTATTACGAAAAGGCGCTTTCAAAGCTGCGCGAAAAGTATTACTGGGCGACCGTGACGATGATGAAAAAGAAGACTCCGGTCTGGCAGATCGCTCCGCTGCACGGAAAATACGTTTTCGGTCAGATCAGCAAAAACTATTTTGACGACTCGGATATTGTGACCCCCTGGACGGAGGGCAATACCGCGGACGAGTTCATCGATTTTCTGTGTTCATACGCTGCCGATACGGTCGAACACTCAAATCCCGAAGAGAAATTCAGGCTCGGCACCGATATTGACGTTTATCTGGAAACGGCTTTCAATAACGTCAAAAAAGATTACCGATGGCTTGACAAAAAGATGCTCGAAAAGACCTGGCAGTACGATATACAAAGGATCGACGGGGACCTGGAATTCGTGAGAAGATTCCGGGATGAGGACGAGTATTCGGTGTATGACGTGCAAAGCGCGGAACAGTTCATAGAGTGGGTTGAGCAAGACTATCAGAGTACGGCGCTGCGGGAGAATAAGGCCGTGAATAGTTATGAACCTCGTTTCGGGCACGTCGATCTGCACGGCTGGAATCTTGAAAGATACGTTTTCTACAAAATGGAGTCGGGCGACTACAAAGTGAGCGTAACGGCGGGAGACCGCACGACCGGCGGCAGCAGAGATTTTTTCATCACGCCGCACTGTTTCGAGGCGAAGACCTACGAGGAGTTTCTTGACCGCTATCTTGAAATAGTTCCGGGTCACTCTTTCGGACTCGGCAAGAAGGACCTTTTGCCCGACAAGGAGCTGAAAAAATTCCTCGGGTATTGAAGCGTTAAAGAAACCGCCGCCGCGAACGATTTCTTTTGGTCAAGGCAAAAAAACGTAAAAAAATCAGCAAAGCTGGATTACAGAAGGAGAAAAGATAATGAAACGAGTGATTATAACCGCTCTATTATGTGTTTTAATGTTATTTACGGCTGCCGGCTGCGGAAAAACGTATGAGCGCCCGTGGGATCAGTTTTGCTTCGAGTTGGAAGGAGAACTGGACGTAAACAAGGAAGTCGCGTTAAGCTCCGAAGATATAGAATATATCCTTGGCATTTTGAACAACGGTACGTGGATCAACGACTTGTCCAATTGCGGATGTGATTATGTGTTTTATACGGCAAAACAGGAAGTCAGATATCATTCGGAGTGTGGAACGTTTAACGACTATACAAACAAAAAATCTATGAAGGTCACTGAAGAGCAGCGTCAAAAGATCAACGGCATTCTTCATTGACAGATCCCGGTTTTCAAAGGAGAAAACATCATGAAAAAAGGTATGATCGTCGGCGTTATCGTTGTTGTCGTTCTTCTCGTTTTGTTTTTGCCGATCCCGAGAGGAACGTACAGAGACGGCGGCACAAAAGACTACCGCGCGCTGACTTACAGAATAGTCGCATGGAACAGACTGATATCGGATCCAAATGAAGACGGCTCCGCAGCTGAGCCCGGTGTGTATCACAAGACTTCCGTTTTCTGGTTTCCCGACAACTTCAAAAGTATCGACGAACTGTGGAAGATCGAGACGGGAGCGGACTGACGGAACCCGTTTTTCGGGGAAAAACCGACGTGTCCGGGATCGGAGAGGGAAATATGAGAAAACTTGTAAAATACGATAATACGACTGTAAAGGTCACGTGCAAAAACGGGGAAGTGATCACCGGCGCCTGCGTATGGGATTCGCCGGATTACAATTATCACGAATACGGCGTTGACGAAGAAAGCCTTCGGATCGGCGAATACGTGATATACAGATCGCTTATCCGTAAGATCGAGCTGATCCGCGCCGAGGCGTGCATCCCCGTCCGCGACTGGCCGGAGGCGAGGGAAGAGATCATCGAATGGTTCGCCGACAGATGGGGCCTTCCGGTTGATATCTACAGGAAAAGCATCACCGCCTGCATCGGGACCGAGGGAGGCATACCGCAGTGGTACGTCGCGATCCACGGCAGTCGGATCGTCGCCGGATGCGGAGTCATCGAAAACGACTTCCACGAGCGCAAGGATCTGACGCCGAACGTGTGCGCGGTCTATGTCGACGAGGATTTCCGCGGTCAGGGGCTCGCGGGGTTTTTGCTTCAGTTCGTCTGCGACGATATGGCGGCACTGGGATACGACACGCTGTATCTGTTGACGGATCACGCCGGCTTTTACGAAAAATACGGATGGGAGTATATGTACGCGGTCCGCGGTGACGACGGATGTCTGTCGCGCATGTACGTGCACCGTTCGAAAAAGAATTCGGACGAATCGACGGCGCCGGCAAAGGAGACTTCATGAAAATATACGAGACGGAAATAAACGACAAAGTGATAGATGAGCTGATCCGCCTGTCCGCCGAATGGGCGGCGGAAGACAGCTGTTACGGCTACGTGCAAAACAAGACCGAAGATATCGAGGGCAACCGCGTCTTCCTTGCCGAAGAGGGCGGGGAGGCGCTCGGCTATCTGTTCGGCCATATAAGCAGCTCGAAAAACATGTGGTCCGTGATGCCGGAGGGCACGCCGTTTTTCGAGGTCGAGGAGATATTCGTGACCGCGGCGCGCCGCGGCGAAGGTATCGGCTCGGCGCTTTTCCGCTGTGCGGAGGACGCAGTGCGCGGCGAGGCGGAGTATATGGTACTGAGCACCGCGACGAAGAACTGGCGCGCGATCTTCCATTTTTATATCGACGAGCTCGGCATGGATTTCTGGAGCGCAAGACTGTTCAAAAAGATCCGGGAGGGCGCCGTATGAGTGAAAAGAAGATATTTTCCTGCACCGAACGCGGCCGGTGGAGGGAGTGGCTGTCGGCGCATTTTGAGACTGAGAAAGAGATATGGTTCGTGTTCCCGACGGTCTCGTCCGGCGAGCCGGGCGTATCGTATAACGACGCGGTCGAGGAGGCGCTCTGCTTCGGCTGGATCGACGGCAAGGCGGCAACACTCGACGAAACTCATCAGTTGCGCCGCTTCACGCCGCGCAGAAAAGGCAGCCCGTACTCAAGACCGAATATTGAACGGCTGATCCGGCTCGACGAACGGGGCATGATCCACCCGAAAGTCCGTGGATCGGTCGCAGATCTGATAAACGCGCCGTTCGTGTTCCCGGAGGATATAATCGCCGCTCTGCGGGCGGACGATATCGTCTGGGACAATTATCAGGCGTTTCCCGAGCCGTATAAAAGGATACGCGTCGCCTATGTCGACGCCGCGAGAAAACGCCCGGAGGAATTCAAAAAACGGCTCGCCTTCTTCATAAAGAAGACCCGCGAAAACAAAATGATCTCCGGTTACGGCGGGATCGATAAATACTACGGATAAGAGGTGTTTCATTTGGCTATATACGGTTATAGCGAAAAAGACCTGAAGGACGCGGCGGAATTTCGGTCTCAGATACATAAAGAGGCGCTGGCAAAGGTCAGAAAGACCGTCCCCGGCATAAACTCGGTGATCGACCGCAATCCGGTCGAATCGTATTTCACGAACGTCTGGGATTACCCCGGCGCGTGGTATCTCATGGTATCTATCCCGGATGGATTCAGAAGCCGCGCCGAGCTTGTCGACTCCATCGTGCGCGATACGCTGCGCCGCTACGTAAACGGCGAACTGAACTGACGTATCCGAACAAATAAAAACGGCGGCGGTATTGACAACCCGCGCCGTTTTGTGTTATAATGACCGCAGATCAAATAACGGAGTCGATTTTATGAATTATTTCTTTATACACAGAGATCAGATCTACGAACAGGGGCTTTCGATCGGGTTCAAGACATTTTCGGCGGGGCACCTGCTCTGGCTGCTCGGCATCGCCGCTTTCTGCGTGCTGACCGGGCTGTTTTACAAGAGCCGCGACGAGCGCGGCAGAGACCTGATGCGAAAGTCCTGCGGACTGCTGATCGTTATACTCGAATATCTGAAGATCATCGTGATGGGGCTGAACGGCGTCAAGATACTCGAATTCGTACCGCTGCATCTGTGCAGCGCCGCCGGCCTCGCCGTGCTCGTGTACGCGCTGTGGCCGAGGATGAAGGGGATAGGTCAGGTCTTCGCGTACGCGTTTTTCCCCGCCGCGATCCTCGCGGTCGTCTTCCCGAGCTCGACGATGTATCCGTGGTGGAATTTCTACTGCCTGCACACGTTCATCTTCCACGCGCTTATAATCGCGTTCTTCGTCTGGCTGCTTATGGCGGGCGAGATCGTGCCGAGCTATAAAGGCGTGTGGACAGGCCTTTTGTTCATCGCCGTTTTCTCGGTGCCGATTTACTTTATAGACGGTGCTTTCGGCGTCAACTACATGTTCATCGGCATGCGCTCGGACGTCGGCATACTCGCCGCCATGTGGGACGCGATAGTCCCGAAGTACGGCAGACCGGTCTTCGCGCTCGTTATGGGGTTGATCATGGCCGTCGTCGCGCACGTTTTGTACGGCATATTCGCCCTCGGCAGGAAACTGAAAAATCCCGGCAAAAAGAAGAAATCAAAATAATAAAAATTCGCCGTCCATTTGGCGGCGAGTTTTTTTTTGCTGTTATTCTTCAAGGTATTCGCGGCATCGCTCCAGAAGATCGTAAAGGCCGTCCTCGGACAGCACGCCGCGGCGCAGATCCTTCGGCAAAAGCCCCGCTTCGTCGTCTTCAAAGTCGCGCTTCCATTCGTCGCTGCCGTAATAGGCGTCCAAGATCTTCGCGTTTTCCTCGATTTCTTTCCGCGCTTCGGGCGAGCGGTCGCCCGAGGAAAGGATCTCCGCCGTCCGGCACATGATCCGTTCGTACCTGCTTATCCGCGCGATCTGCTCGCCGCGGTCGGGCGCCTGCAGAAAATCGAAGACCACGCGATAGAAATCCTTCGCCTCCTCGTACGCGGCGTGCCCGAGTCCGGGGTAAACGTGAAGCGTACTGCCGGGGATCAGGCTGTGAAGCTCGTTTGCCGCGTCTGCGCCGACGGTTTTGTCGTCGCCGCCGCCGATCAGAAGCGTCGGGCATTTTATTTTCCCGAGCCCGTCCCTTAAGTCGAAGCCGAGGATCGCTTTTGCGTTCGCGATGAACCTGCCGTAGTCCTTCGGTCGGCCGATCAGCCCGATAACGGGATAGATCAGCCGGTATTTTTTCAGCCGGGCGGGGGAATAACTCTTTTCCGCCGTGTCGATCATCAGCTTTTTATGCTCTTTATCCCCGGCAAAGCCGATCCAGCGTGCGACGTTGTCACAAACGGTGTCGTTCGCGTAAGGCGCGCTGACTGCAACAACGAGCTTTTCGACGAGCTGCGGATAACCGACCGCGAGCGCCTGCGCGATCATGCCGCCTTCCGACACGCCCATCACGCACGCCCGCCCGATGCCGAGCTCCGCCATCGCCGCCGCCTGATCGGCCGCCATGTCGCGTATCGTATGCGTTTCCGGCAGACCGTCCCTGCGGCTGAAGATATAAACGGTATAGTCCTTGAAAAACGCTTTGTAAGGCGGCGCGAGCAAAAGCGCCTTGCCTTTGACGGTCGCAAGTCCGTCAGAAAGCCCCGGCAGGATCACCAAAGCCTTTTTGCCGGCCCCGAAGCTGACGTAGCTCATGCTCATGCCGGACGCGTTCACACGTCCGTTTACGGCGTTGTACAACATCGAACACCTCCGGTATTACCAGATGAACGGGATCAGCCGGTATTTCACGCGCTGTTTGTACCCGGTATATCCGGGCAGACCGGCCTCGAGCACCCGTTCCTCGCCCTTTATGCGGACGATTATCATCGGTATGTAAAACAGGATTATAGCAAACGAGAACAGGGAACCGAGCACGAGCGGCATAGAAAGGAACAGCAGCAGCGTGCTCATGTACATCGGATGACGCACGACGCCGTAAAGTCCCGTGTCGATTATCTTCTGATCCTCCTGGACCTCTATCGTGCGCGAAAGATACACGTTTTCACGCAGTACCTCCGCGTAAAGCAGATACGCGCAGAGAAAAACCACGGCGAAAACGATACACAGCCACATCGGCATGACGAGCCACCCGAACCTGTAATTGAGCCCCGCGACGATGAACGCCGCCGCGAACATGATCGCCGACAGCAGTATCACCGTCTTCTGATCCGACTCTTTTTCCTTCGCTCTCAGGCGCTTTTTGAGCAGTTCGGGGTTTTTGATCATCATCACGATCCCGGCGCCGAACATGGGGATGAAAAGTATCCCGAGGAAAAGCCACGCCTGAGCGTACGACAGCGAGCCGGCGGGCACGAATAAAAGCAGAGCGACGATAACAAGCCCCGCTGTGAATTTGCCTGTCGCCTGGAAAAACAGTTTCGCGCTCATGTCAGTTTTTGCCCTCCTCACTCAGTTCTTCGTCCGTGCAGTATTTCGCGCCGCAGACGCGGCAGAATTTGTCTTTCATCAGGTTTTTCCCGTTTTCGTCGGCTTTGAAATCGACGCGCTCAAAACCGGCGCCGTTTAAGGCTTTGTATCCGTCCATCGCTTCCCGATCCTTTCGCTGACCGTCTTTTTGATCCGGTATAATTATATCAGAGCCGCCGCTTTATGTCAATAGGTTTTGCAAAAGCGGGGCGCGGCGGCTCCTTTATTTTTATTTTGTTTATTGACAACGGTGTTATATGATGTTATAATGATTAAAACGCGCGGGATAATAACGCGCGCGCATGAGCGGCGGGAGCCGCTTTCAAAGTAAGGCATTAAAGGAGAGTTTTCATGCTTAATATAACGAAGACGGCCGAGGGCAAGAAATTCTGTTTTGCGCTCGATGGCTCGCTTAATACGAATACCGCCGACGAGTTTGAAAAACAGCTGCGGGAGATTTTGCCGGAAGCAGAGGAGCTTTATATCGATCTCAAGGATCTGACGTACATATCCTCGGCGGGGCTTCGCGTGCTGTTGTCCGCTCAGAAGCAGATGAGCCGTCAGGGCGTGATGAAGGTTAAGAACGCCGGCGGCTTCATCCTCGAGACGTTTGAAATAACCGGTTTTACGGAAATACTCGATCTGGAGTGAAAAATTCGACATGGGAAAAGACAAAACGGCGAAGAAAAAGAACCTGCTGCGCTCGGGTCTTTCGGTAAACATAATCGGCGCGATCGTGATACTGCTCGTGCTGTTCGGCGTGATAAGCAGTGCGATAGGTCTCGTGAGCTTCACTAACGCGTTCAAAAGGGAATACTCGACCACGACGTATCACATGGCGGACACCGCCGCCACGCTCGTCAAAGGCGATCATCTGTCCGAGTACGTCGACGGCGCATACGCGTATGAATATCAGCAGACGAGGGCGTATCTTGACGCGTACTGCAAAAAGATAAGAGTGTCGCTGATATACGTGATCCAGGTCGACCGAAGCGATTACGGCAGATTCGTGTCCGTGTTCAATCTCGTCGACAACACGGTCGACGACACCGAGTACACGGCGTGGGAGCCCGGCTACAAACGCGATACGACGAACGACGAATACAGACAGAAATACAAGGCGATTTACGAGCAGTCGTCGGAATACGAGACGGTCTACCGCATAAAAACGACGGACGGTCAGCATCCGCACATAACGACGATGGTGCCGGTCAAGGACTCGTCTGACGAGGTCTGCGCCATACTCTGCATTCAGCGCCCGGTCAGGGAGCTTTACGACGCGCGCCGCCCGTATCTGATCAACATAGCAATATCAACGGTGCTCCTCGCGGTGGCGGTCTCGGTGTTCGCGGGCTTCTTCATAAGAAAGCAGTTCGTGCTGCCGGTACAGCAAGTGTCCGACGAGGCGACGCGCTTCGCTCGCGAGAACACGCAGGGAGAGCCGCTCGGCAACATCAGCAGATTCGAGGTCATCTCGAATCTCGCGCACTCGATCGACACGCTTGAGCGCGATATGTGCTCCTACGTCGACAATCTGACGGCGGTGACTGCGGAGAAGGAGCGCATCGGCGCCGAGCTTTCGCTCGCGAGCACGATCCAGGACAACTCCGTGCCGAACGTCTTCCCGGCGTTCCCCGGCAGAGACGATTTCGACATATACGCCTCGATGACACCGGCGAGGGAGGTCGGCGGCGATTTCTACAATTTCTTTCTGATCGACGACGATCATCTCGCGATCGTGATCGGAGACGTGTCGGGCAAAGGCATACCCGCCGCGCTGTTCATGATGGTCACTAACATACTCATAACCGACAGGACGAAGATGGGCGGCACGCCCGAACAGATCCTCGATTACGTAAACGAAAACATCTGCGCGCACAACAAAGCGGATATGTTCGTCACCGTTTGGCTCGGCATATTGCAGCTGTCGACCGGCAAACTCACGGCGGCCAACGCCGGGCACGAATACCCGGTATTGCGCACCGGCGGCGGCGCATATGAGCTCGTCCGCGACAAGCACGGATTCGTCGTCGGCGGCATGGAAACGACCAGATACAAAGGCTACGAAATGACGCTTCAGCCCGGCTCGTCGCTGTTTCTGTACACCGACGGCGTGCCGGAGGCTTCGGATAAGGAAAACAGACTGTTCGGCGTCGGGCGGATGCTCGAGGTGCTGAACGCCGACCCCGGCGCGTCGCCGGAGAAAGTCCTTTCCGGCATGAGCGCGGCGATAGAGGAGTACGCCGGCGGGGCGGAGCAGTTCGACGATATAACCATGCTCTGCATCGAATACAAAGGATCTTCAGAGGGGAAAGAAAATGCCTGATAAACTTATACTGCCGCTCAGCGGCCATATAGATTCAAACAACTCTGCGCAGATCGAGTCGGAGCTTCACGAAAAGATCGCGGGCACCGAGGGCGCGCTCGTCGTGCTCGACGCCGGAAAGCTCGAATATATCTCGAGCGCCGGACTGCGCGTCATCCTGCGGCTGAAAAAGACGAATCCGGATCTGAGCATAATAAACGTCAGCTCCGAGGTCTACGAAATACTCGATATGACGGGCTTCACCGAGATGATGACGGTCGAAAAGGCTTACCGCATCGTATCGGTCGAGGGCTGCGAGGAGATCGGCCGCGGCGCGAACGGCACGATATACCGCATAGATCAGGATAACGTCGTTAAAGTCTACAACAACGCGGATGCGCTCGAGGACATAAGACACGAGCGCGAGGTCGCGAAGCTCGCGCTCATCCTCGGCATACCGACGGCGATCTCGTACGACGTCGTCCGCGTGGGCGACAGCTACGGCTCCGTGTTCGAGCTGCTCAACGCGAGTTCGTTTTCAAAGATCCTTTCCCGCGAGCCGGAAAAACTCGACTGGTGCGCGCGTGAGTACGCCGCGATGCTCAAAAAGATACACGGCACGCTCGTGCCCGCGGGCAAACTGCCCGATATGAGGGAAAAAGCGCTCGAATGCGCGCGCTTCGTCAAGGATCATCTGCCGGACGGTTACGGCGACAGGCTCGTCTCGCTCGTCGAAGCGGTCCCGCACGACGATCACATGATCCACGGCGACTACCACACGAAAAACGTAGAGCTGCAGAACGACGAGGTGCTTCTGATAGACATGGACACGCTCTCGGTCGGTCATCCGATATTCGAGCTCGGTCCGATGTATAATTCATTTATAGGATTTTCAGAATACGATCACGACACGATCCTGAAATTCCAGGGCTTCGACCACGTGACGGGGCGCCTGTTCTGGCGCCGCGCGCTCGCCGAATATCTCGGCACGAAAAACGAGCGCAAACTGAATGAGATCGAGGACAAGGCGCGGATCATCGGATATATGCGTCTCATCCGCCGCTCGATCCGCCGCGGCTGTATACAGACCGACGAAGGCAGGCAGGAGGCGGAGCTGTGGACGAAAGAACTGATCGGTCTGCTCGGCAGAGTTGACACGCTGACGTTCAACGCAAACGAAATAGAGCTTGAAGCGCAGCCCGGCAACCTTGCCGAGGTGCAGGAATTCGTCGACGAGCATCTGCGCGCCGCCGGATGCCCGGAAAAAGCAAAGATGCAGATAGACGTCGCGGTCGAGGAGATATTCATCAACATCACAAGCTACGCCTACACCCCCGACAAAGGCAACGCGGCGGTGCGCGTCGAGATCTCGGAGGCTCCGGTCTCGGTGACCGTGACGTTCCTCGATCACGGCGTGCCGTACGATCCGCTGTCAAAGGCGGATCCCGACGTCACGCTTTCCGCGGAACAGCGGCAGATCGGCGGACTCGGGATATTCATGACGAAAAAACTCATGGACGGCGTGGAGTACGAATACAAAGACGGACAGAACATACTGAAACTGAAAAAGAATCTTTAAGGAGCATAACCTGTTATGAAGGCTGTCGCCGGGATCATAGATCTTCATATGCACACGAACACGTCGGACGGGACCGACACGCCTGACGCGCTTATCCCGCGCGTCAGGGACGCCGGCATCGGCCTGTTTTCGGTGACCGATCACGATTCGTTCGGCGGCTGCGTCCGCATAGCCGGGATACTTTCAGACTCCGATCCCGATTTTCTGACCGGTATCGAGTTTTCATGCAGGGACGGCCTCGGCAAATATCACATCCTCGGATACGGTTTCGACACGGGATCGGAGGCGTTTTGCCGCGTCGTCGAAAAGGGCCGCCGCCAGCGGCTCAACAAGGTCGGGGAGCGCATTTCTTTCCTTGATAAAGCCTTCGGCTTCACGTTCCCGAAGGAAGAACTCGACGCGCTGTACGCCGTCGAATGCCCCGGAAAACCGCACATCGGCAACCTTATGGTAAAATACGGATACGCCGACTCGAAAGAGGAAGCGATGGAAAAATACATCAACCGCCTCCATATGCCGGACGAACACGTCGATCCGCGCGAGGCGATCGAGGGCATCCTCGGCGGCGGCGGTATACCCGTGCTCGCGCACCCGGCGTACGGCGACGGCGATCAGCTGATCCTCGGCGCCGAGATGGAGGAGCGCGTTAAGCGGCTGAAAAGATACGGACTTCAGGGGCTTGAAGCGTATTATTCCGGCTTTACGCCGAAGATCCGGGATCAGATGACGGTGCTTGCGGACCGCTTCGGCATGTTCGTCACGGCGGGAAGCGACTACCACGGCTCAAACAAGCTCGTGCGGCTCGGCGACACGGGGCTTGCCGACTGTGAGATCCTGCCGGACGGCCTCGCACGGTTCCTTGACGCCGCCGGGGAGAAGATGATACACGGGGTGAGACGGTGAAAAAAGATATCATCACACGGCGCCTGAGACTTTCGGCGCTGCGGCGGTGCGACAAAGAAGATCTGATCGGCATGCTGACGGACGCTCATATAAGCGAAACGTATATGGTGCCTGATCTGCAGAGCGAACAGAGCAGGGACGCGATGTTCGACCGGTTTTATGAATTCACCGCGGCAGACGGCAGATTCGCTTACGGCGTATACGCGGACGGCAGGCTCGTCGGCGTGATACACGAGGTCGATAACGGCGACGGCGGGGTCGAGCTCGGTTATTTCATAAAGACGTCGGAGAACGGGAAAGGCTACGCGACGGAAGCGCTGCGCGCGGCGATAGGCGAGCTGTTTTCTCAAGGGTATCCGACCGTCAGAGCGGCGGCGTTCGAAGAAAACGGCGCGAGCCTTCGCGTCATGCAAAAATGCGGAATGAAGCTGACGGGGCGGACCGAGACCGTATCATACCGCGGCCGCGACCGCGTCTGTGTCTGCTGCGAGATAAACAAAGACGAAACTGATACCGGACGGTAAGTCCGCGGAGGGAAATATGAAAAATAAAGCGTTAAAGATAACAGCCGCGCTGCTCGCGCTTTTATGCGTGCTCGGCGCGCTTTCGGCGTGCAGAAAGAAAACGCCCGCCGTTTCAGGTCTGGGCGTGATACACGAGCCGGAGTTCGGCGGAGTGTATATCAAGATCACGATCGACGATTTCAACGCTAAAGGCTTTGAATACGGCGACAGCGTGAAGCTCGAATTCTCAAACGGCTACGTGCTCGACGATCTGCCGTATTACAACGGCTACTACACGCTGACCGGGAGCCCGCTGCTCATCGCGTATCCCGGCTACGATTACGTCAAGGCCGCGATAAACAACAGCGACGATCTGTGGGTAGTCGCCGGATTAAAAGACACCGACACCGCGAGCGTGACGCTGTGCGAGTCGGGCAAATACGCCGCGATACAGAACGCGAGGAATATAAGCTATTACGACGAGCGCGAGCGCTTTGAAAGCGACGAGGTCTTCGCGAATTTCAGAAACATTACGGTCGGCAATATAAAACCGGGCGTCGTTTACCGTTCCGCCTCGCCGTGCGATAATCAGCACAACAGAGCGACTTATACCGACGCGCTGACGCGGCAAGCCGGCGTCAGATGTATCCTCGACCTCGCCGACAGCGACGAAAAGATACAAAAGTATATAGGCTCGGACGGCTTTGCCTGCAATAACTTCCTTGCGATATACAACGACGGCGGCGTGATACCGCTCGCGCTGAATATGAACTACAGCTCGGCGGAGTTCAAGGCGAAGGTCGCCGACGGGCTCGTAAAAATGACCGGTAAGGACGGACCTTATCTCATCCACTGCACCGAGGGCAAGGACAGAACGGGCTTCGTGTGCCTTCTGATCGAAGCGCTCTGCGGCGCCGGATACGACGAGATCGTAGACGACTATATGATCACATACGACAACTATTATCAGATCACGAAAGAGAAAGACAAAGAGCGCTACGACGTCATAGTCGAAAGCGTACTCGACCCGATGATCGCCGCCGTGGCGGGAGAAGGCGTCGATATAAAGACCGCCGATCTCTCCGCGTGCGCCGTGAATTTCTTGAAAGACGCCGGCATGAGCGAGGCGCAGATCGACGCGCTTAAGGCGAAGCTGACTGAATAAACCGGGCCGATGCACGATATCTGGAATCCGTGGCACGGCTGCGTCAAGTGCAGCGAGGGCTGCGAGAACTGTTACATGTTCTTTCTCGACCGCGCACGCGACCGCGACGGCGGCGAGATCTACAGGACGCAGAACGCCGATTATCCGCTGCAGAAACAGCGCGACGGAAAGTACAAGATCAGAAGCGGCGAGCTGATCCGCGTCTGCATGACGTCGGATTTCTTCCTTGAGCAGGCGGACGGCTGGCGCGGCGAGGCGTGGGAGATGATGCGCCTGCGGCCGGACGTCAGGTTTTTCCTGCTCACAAAGCGCCCGCAGCGCGTATCCGATCAGCTGCCCGGATGGTGGGGAGACGGACTTGAAAACGTTATGCTGTCCGTTACGGCGGAAAATCAGCGCCGCGCGGACGAGCGCATCCCGATCCTGCTCTCGCTCCCTTTCAAACACAAGGGGGTCATGTGCGCGCCGTTCATCGGGCCGGTGAGCATCGGGGAATATCTCGACTCTGGGCAGATAGAACAGGTCATCTGCGGCGGCGAGAATTACGACGGCGCAAGGCCCTGCGATTTTGAGTGGGTCAAAGCCCTGCGCGAACAGTGCGCCGAACACGACGTGACGTTTTGCTTCATCGAGACCGGTACGGTCTTCATAAAGGACGGGAAACGGTACCGCATCCCGGGCAAGCAGGTGCAGAGCAGACAGGCTTATCTGTCGGGCATGAACTACGAGGGAAGGCCGATCGAATGGCGTCTGACCGACGCTCTGGGACTGGAAATACCGCAGCAGGCGATGTACGTGCCGCATTACCGCGAAAACTGCGCGCAGTGCGCGAGCAAGCTCATCTGCAACGGCTGTTCCGACTGCGGCAAATGCGGCAATTGAGCAGAGAAAATGAAAAAAACGGCGGGATCCGCCGGGGTGGTGTGATATGAAACTTGATCCGATATTTTCCGACGGCGTGATTTTTGCCGAGAACAGACCGGTACGCGTCTTCGGTGAAGGCGACGGTCCCGTAACTGTCCGTCTCTGCGGGGCGGAGAAGACCGTTATGCCGCAAGACGGCAGATGGCTCGCGGAGCTTCCCGCGATGAGCGCCGGCGGCCCGTATACGCTGACGGTCTGCTGCGGCGGCGAGCGTGCCGTGATAAACGACGTCTACGTCGGGATCGTGTATCTTTTGGCGGGACAGTCGAACGCGGAATTCACGCTCGGCGAGTCGAGCGAACCCGAGTCAAATTATGAGTGCGATCCGCTGCTGCGCAACCATTTCGTGAAGCGCCCGTGGCTTGACCCGGACGTCTTCGGCGCGGACGACGGCTGGCGCGCCGCGCGGGCCGATACCGTCGCGAGATGGTCGGCGATCGCGTATCTGGCGGGGCGGGAAACGCGCAGGCTGACGGGAAAGGCCGTCGGCGTCGTCTCGTGCTATCAGGGCGCGTCCGTCATCGAATCTTGGCTGCCGAAGAACGTCGCGGACGGCTTCCGGCTCGCCGACAGCGAGCTTATGATCGACCATTATTATAAGGATTACTCCACGTGGAACGGCAACGGCGTGATATATGAAAAAATGCTTTCGCCGCTTGCTCCGTTCTCATTTTGCGGCGTGATCTGGTATCAGGGCGAGAGTGACACGTCGGTGCCCGAGGGGCGGATATACGACGCGGAGCTGTGCCGCTTCATGCGGACGGTCAGATCCGATTTCATGGATCCCGGTCTGCGCTTCGCCGTTATTCAGATCGCGGATTACGATCAGCGGCGCGAATACGACCCGGAGGGGTGGAAGATCATCCAGAGAGCGCAGGCGCTCGCCGTTGACGCGGACGGTCTGTCAAGCCTCGTCGTCTCCGCCGACGTCTGCGAGAGCACGTGCATACACCCGACGCACAAGACCGAGCTTTCGGTCCGCGCGGCCAAAGCGCTGCTCGACTGAAGAAGAACAACAAAAGACCGGCCGTTTACACGGCCGGTCTTTGTTTACATGTTTATTCTGCGTATACGTTGACGCGCTTCTTGCCGCCGGCGGCTATGTCGAATTTGACAGTGCCGTCAGACAGCGCAAACAGCGTATCATCGGAGCCGCGGCCTACGTTGAGACCGGGATGGATGTGCGTACCGCGCTGGCGAACGAGTATGTTGCCCGCGAGAACGTGCTGTCCGTCGCTCCTTTTGACGCCGAGCCTCTGGGCGCGGCTGTCACGGCCGTTCTTGGTAGAACCGACGCCTTTTTTATGCGCGAAAAACTGCAAGCTGAGTTTTAACATTGCTTTTTCCTCCTGCATTCAGATTTGCTGCACCTGCTCATCTACGTCCAAATATTCGTAATAATCCTCGATCATATCATGCAACTGGTGATAATAGCCGAGCATCAGCGAGGCAATGGCGTAATTCTTTTTTTTATCGCTCTCGTACTTCGGGAGCGCGCCTCTTGCTATGACCTCTATGTCCGTGCTCTCCTCGTCTATCCTGTAATCTATCGGGGAGGCGAGCGCTACTTCGACGGTGTTGATGATAAGCATCGTCATCGCGGATATCGCGGCGCAGACAATGTCCTTGCCGGCGTCCTCGTATCCGGAGTGACCCGTTTCACGGAAGCCGTAGTAAATACCGTCCTCCGTCTTGTAAAAGGTGATTTTGGTCATTACGCGTTGATCGCTTCTATTTTGAGCTTGGTGTAAGGCTGTCTGTGGCCTTGTTTCTTCTTTTCGTTCTTCTTGGATTTGTATCTTATGACGTAGATCTTCTTGGTCTTACCGTTCTTTTCAACGGTCGCGGTGACGGTGGCGCCGTCTACCGTGGGAGTACCTGCAACGAATCCGGCGTCGGTAGATACTGCGAGCACGCGGTCAAACGTATAGGTGTCTCCCGACTCGACGTCGAGCTTTTCCACGTAAATGGAATCACCTTCGCTTACCTTGTACTGCTTACCGCCTGTTTCGATGATAGCAAACACGAATTTATCCTCACTTTCCATAAGACTCGCTGTCGCAGGTAATCCGTTTCGGATATTTATGACCTGATTCCATGCGGCAAAACATTATAACCCATCGAATCGTTTTTGTCAATCCCGGCGGGAAATATAATTGTAAACAATATGTTAAATCTGCTTCTCGGCGGCCTTCAGCGTGTTTTTCAGCAGCATCGTGATCGTCATCGGACCTACGCCGCCCGGCACCGGCGTGATCGCCGACGCCTTTTCAAAGCATCCCTCATAGTCGACGTCTCCGGTCAGCTTGCCCTCCGCCGTGCGGTTGATCCCCACGTCGATAATCACGGCGCCTTCCTTTATCATATCGGCGGTGACGAAGCCGGCTTTTCCGATAGCGGAGACGAGTATGTCCGCGCGCCGCGTGTGCGCCGGCAGATCCGCGGTCTTCGAGTGGCAGACCGTCACGGTGCCGTTGTCGTGCATCAGAAGCGCCGCCATGGGTTTGCCGACGATGTTGCTCCTGCCGATCACGACGCAGTCCTTGCCCGCGGCGCTTATGCCGCTGCGCTTGAGCAGCTCCATGACGCCCGCCGGCGTGCAGGGCAGAAAATCATAATCGCCCGTCAGTATCCTGCCGACGTTTTCGTATCCGAACGCGTCGACGTCCTTTGACGGATCGATCGCGCAGATCACTTTCTTTTCATCGATGCCGGACGGCAGCGGAAGCTGAACGAGGATACCGTTAACGCCGGGATCGCGGTTGAGTCTGTCGATCAGAGAAAGCAGCGTTTCCTCGTCCGTGTCGGCGGGGAGCCGCAGCACGTCGGAACCGATGCCGACTTCATTGCACGCGCGCTCTTTATTTCTTACGTAGACCTGAGACGCGGGGTCGTCCCCGACGATCACGACGGACAGAAACGGCGCCCTGCCGTGCTCCGCGCAAAACGTCCCGACCTGCTCCTTTATCTCGGCGCGGATCTGCGCCGAGATAGCCTTGCCGTCAATTATCTTCGCCATTTTTCTCCTCCGGAATCTCCTCGGGCTCGGCTTCTTCCTCGCCCTCTGTATCCTCCGGTGTATCCGGCTCTTCTTCCGGCTCCTCTTCGGATCCGTCCGGATCCTCTTTATCACCAGTTTCGCCCTCTTCTTTCTCGTCCGGTTCGTCCGGATCTTCGCCGTCTCCGGTGGTTTCGGCTTTTGCGGCCTTTTCGGCTTCCGCCGCCGCGAGCTCCGCGGCTATCTTTTCGGCTTTTTCACCGTAGTACGCGCAGGAATTGATCTTGTCCGGATCCTTCTTCGCCCTGATTCCGAGTATAATCATCAGAATGATGCCGCCGACGAAGCAGAGGAATCCGACGACCATCGAGATACGGATCTTCGTGCCCGGTATGAACAGTGAATCGGTGCGCAGCATTTCGATGAACGCGCGGCCGAGGCCGTACCACGTAATATACATCAGAAACATCTGACCGTCGAATTTACGGCGCTTATACAGCAGGTTTATTATAACAAAACCGATCACGTTCCAGAGACATTCGTATAAAAACGTCGGATGTACGAAGCCGTTCGGGTCGATCTGTATGCCGAGCGATTCGATTTCGGCTTTGTTTTTCGTCAGGTATTCGACGGTACCCTGAAGATTGCCGGAGCCCGTCGCCTGTACGACGTACGATCTCATGCCCCACGGCAGAGAGGTATTGCTGCCGAACGCCTCCTGGTTGAAATAGTTGCCCCAGCGGCCGATCGCCTGTCCGATCATCACGGACGGCGCGATCGCGTCAAGGACCCGAAGGAATTTGATCTTCTTTATAAGCGACACGACGAGGATCGTCAAAACCCCCGCGATTATGCCGCCGTATATCGCGAGTCCGCCTTCCCATACTGCGATTACGTCTATGAAGGACTTGTACTGATGAGTCTGAAGCGTCGTCAGAACGTAGTACGCACGAGCGCCGATTATGCCGAATATCACGACGAATATCGCGTAATCGTACATATCGTCGGTCTTGATGCCGAGCTTCTTTGCGCGCCAGAACGCATAGATCGCCGACAGGATTATGCCTATCGTTATAACTATGCCGTACCAGTATATCGGTTTGCCGAATACGGTGAACGCCACGGGCGAGAATTCGAAAGCCGCGTTCTCAAACCCTTTGAATGTTACGTGATACATTTTTATCCTCCTTGAATGGTTCGACCACGGCGAACGCACAGCGGTCTTTATCGTAAAGCTCGCGCAGACAGCGCAGAGCCGTAAGGCTGTCGGTGCCGGATATCAGATCCGGATATTTGAGCATATCGTCTTTCAGCTGACAGAACGAGAGCAGGGAATAAGCGACGGAGCTGCTGCTCTGCATCGAGTAGATGAAACTGGCGTAAAAAACCTTTTTCGTCCGCTCGAACTCCGCGTCGTCGACCCCGTCGGCAAGCGCTTTTTCGATCGTCTCGATTATGCGCCGCTTTACCGCGAAAGGCCGCTTGCTCTCGCCGCTGACCGAAAGATACGCGTTGTTTTCGGTGTAGTAGTAACCGGCGTCGACGTCGCCGGAGATCAGCCCCTTCTCGTAGCAGTCGCAGTAGAAGCCCGAGCTCGCGCCGAAAAGCATGCTGCACAGTATCGACAGCGCCGCGCTGCGCCGCCGCATGTCTGTCTGCGATCCCGGCGGCAGATCCTTGATGCCGAAAGAGAACAGAGGCTCGGACACGTCCATTTTTATGCGGCTGAGCTTCCGGTACGCTTTCAAAGGCTCCGGCGGGCGTATTTTTATCACCTGCCGCGGCAAAGGCTCCGGTATCTGTTCGTCCATGACGGCGGCGACCTTCTCCGGGTCGATCCCGCCGCTTATCACAAGCGACATGTTCTGCGGCGAATAAAACGCGCTGTGGCAGAAATACAGCAGATCCGCCGTGATCTTTTTTATCGAGTCAACCGTGCCGCCGACGTCGTATCTTATGCCGTCGTTTTTGTAAAGGCACTTCATCAGCTCGTAATATATACGGCTGTCGGGGTTGTCCTCGTACATGTTGAGTTCTTCTTCGATGATCCCGCGCTCCTTTTCGACCGACGGGCCGGTGAAATGCGGCGTGTGCACGAAGTGGAGCAGAACGGAGAGCGAATCGCAGAAAACGTCGACGGGACAGCTGAACGTGAACGACGTCGCCGTGTGCGAGGTGAAGGCGTTCGAGTCCGCGCCGAGCTGCGAGAAGAGCCGGAAAGCGTCTCCGCCGTCCTCCGTCTCGAACAGCTTGTGTTCGAGGAAGTGCGCGATGCCGGCGGGCGTTTCGTAAACGGCGCCGTCGACGCTGAATTTCGTGTCCGCGCCGCCGAAATCGGCGGTGTAGATCGCGCACGCCGTCGTATAGCCGTTCGGCGCTATGTATACCGTCACGCCGCTTTTGTGGCGGAAAGAGACGTATCTTTCGCCCGACTGGCTGTGGACGTGCTCGGTGATCTCATATTTCATCCTGCGCGCCTCCTTTCATCAGGTATACCGTGTCCGG
>JAFZRM010000035.1 GCA_017619885.1 Clostridia bacterium
CCTCCGATATTCGGCATCGGCATTATTATACACCATCCCGAGCGCGCTGTCAAGCCGCATCTCGCTCTCCCCCGTAAACGACATATCGCTCGCCGCCGGACGTGAAAAAGGCGGCTCGTCCGATCCGCCTTTTGTCTGACTTTATCCGATTATTACGCGATGAGCATTTTCATCAGCGCAATGACGTCCTTTGCGTTCACCTTGCCGTCGCCGGTGACGTCGGCGATGAAGACGGACGCGCCGCCGCTGACGAGCGCTTTCATCAGCGAGACGACATCCTTTGCGTTCACCTTGCCGTCGCCGTTGAAATCCCCATCCGGCTTCGGAGGCGTTTCAAAGTCAGTCGGGAGGGTGTCTTTGGTCTCAGAGTTCAGAAGAACTACGCCGTCCTGAGTGTATTTCAGCCCGAATCCGTACGCGGGCGCGATCGGATCGCCGTACGCCGCATACGCGCCGCCGATCCAGACGTATTCTTTTCCCTCGTATGTCACCTTTTCGGGGTACGGTTCGCCCGGCATAGCCTCGTTGGGGAGGAAGATCATCTGCTTCTGCGCGAACCAGAACACGAAACCGTCCTGCGACTTCGTAAAGCCGATGAAAGCATAGGTCGGGAGCGTCGCGCCCCTTGCTCCGGGGTACAGATACTCATAAACGCCCGCCTCTTCGTCGCAGCGGGAAGCGAAATCGGTCTTGAATGTCGTATCGAACAGATTGACCGGGGCGTTAGGGAAAGTCGTGTAAAACGCGTTTTTCAGCATCTCCTCGGTCAGCCTATACGTCGGGAAATAGGGGTCGTTCCCCGTACTCGCGTCGGGATAGAGCTTTTCTATCGAGTGGTAGACGTACAGATCACGATAGAAGCCCGCATCTCCGTTGAAGTAATCCGCGAGAAACTCCGCCGTCTCGCGCAGTTTACAGTATTCGTATGCGACGGGAACAGCGTCGATATTACCGGGGATTTCGACATCCTTCTCCGAGGAAACGTAGAGCACGCCTTCCTTTGAGAGCGTCAGCGTGACCTTGACGCCCGTGGTCATATACCCTTTGAACGCTCTGTAACCGAGAATATTATCTAACGTATAAACGACGCCTTCATACTCGAACTCGGTCGGCAGGCCTTGTTCCTCCGCTGTTTTAGACGCCGCGTCCGGAAGAGTCAGGTACTCTCTTTTGGCGAGATAGAAATCATAGTTTTCGCCGTTCTTTACATCCCCTCTCCATTCGGGGCTCTCGACCGGGATCCCGCCGTAGCCTCCTCCGATCACACACTCATATTTATCGGTTTTACTGTCATAGAAGCTTGAAAACACTTCAAGCTCAAATTCGTCAAAATAGTTCACCGGGGCATCCGGATAAGCGGAGTAATACGATTCCTTCAGCATTTGCGCCGTCAGGGAAATACAATCGTATCCTTCGGACTGATATACGTTATCGGGGTTAAGACTTTTGGCCTCCCAAAGGGTCCTGTTCTCAATGCCGTAAAACTCATATACCCCGTCTATCCGGCTCGCGATATAGATCGCCGCATTTCTCATCGCGGCGTAATCCGACGCATACAGCGTTTTATCCTCCGCAAATGCCGGGATGAGGCACGCTCCGGCGAGCATTATTACCGCGAGCAATACTGAAATGAGCTTTATCATCATGATTCACCTTCATTCTTTAAGCGACAAGACCGGCTCTTTGGAGTCGGTCCCGTGCGTTTCAAAGTTTGTTCTCGCCGTGATATGGCTATGTTTTCGGCGGCGCGCTGTTTCTCAGTCCGCGGTGAAATACGGTTTTGCGTTGTCGAAGTCCGCGGGAACGTCGAAGATGAGATTGATTATCGTCTCGGTGCCGACGGACATTTGCCCGCCGGATATATTCATGATACCGGAGGTGGTGACCTTTACGGGTTCGGCGCCGTTAAGCTTCAGGCAGTTGTAAATGCCGCTCAGCTTTCCGGTCGAAAGCTCGCCGCTGAGGACGTTGCAGGCAACGATCACGTATTTCCCTTCCGGAGCGTCAAAATCGACGTTCTCGGCGACGTACTCGTAATCCTCGACCGAAGAGACCTTCAGCGTGAGGCTCTCAAAGGTAAATTCAAATTCGGGGTTCGCCAACTCCTCGGTGGTCGCCGCCTCCTTTTCGGAGTCCTCGTCTTTCGCAGTTTTCGATTCCGTTTTCTTGTCGTCGTCTTTATTGTCGTTAACAGTCGAGGTCTTCTTGTCACCGCAGGCGACGACGCCGAGCACCATAACGAGCGCGAGCAATACGATAAGCAGTTTCTTCATTTTTTCTGTTCCTTTCTTTATTCTGATAAGAGGCAAGGATCATCCCGGGGCGTCTGTTCGGCACTTCCGAAATGATCCTTGTCGTCTTATTCTTACAGCGTGATCTTCTTCTCCGCCCAGCTCATGCCGGCGCGGAAGTTCGGCACCTCAAGGAGCTTGCCCTGATTGGTGACGGAAAGCTGAGAAAGCAGCGCGACGGACGTCCATTCAGCCGCCTTGTAGACGTTGAGCTCGGGCTGAGTGTTCGTCTCGATGGCGTCGATGAAGTCCTTGACGATGTAGTAGTCGCCGCCGCCGTGTCCCGCGCCCTCGCCCGCGCCGGTCTTGTAGCGATCGGGGAGGTAGTCCTTGAAATCGGACAGCGGACGCCAGTGCGTATAGCCCTGCGGGTCGTCCTCGGTGACGATGGCGATCTGCGCTTCGCCGCCGAGTCTGGGCGCCTCATAGCAGCCCTTCGTGCCCTGGATCTGGTAGTACGTCATCGCGTGCGGCCTCGGCGAGATCGTGTCGACGCGGAGCTTGACGAGCCTGCCGCTCTCGAGCTGGCACATCGTCTGGGTGAGGTCGTCGTTGCGAAGCCCGTACGGGTTATGGTTGCCGGGAGAGAACGACGCGATCGAAACGATGCGGTCGTCGTCGAAGCACTGCATCACCGGGCCGAGCGAGTGCGTCGGATAGAACGCGCCGCGGGTACCCATCTGCCAGTACGTTCTCCAGCCGGTCTTGCCGTGCCAGTTGCGAAGCTCGGTGCAGTCGTGGGTGTATTCGCCCTCGCCGTAGTAGATCTCGCCGAACATGCCCTTCTTAACAAGGGCGCGGACGAGCTGGCAGTCGGGCATATAGCAGTAGTTCTCGGCGTACATATAGATCTTGCCGGACTTTTCGACGTTCTCGATGAGCCACCAGAGCTCGTCCATCGTCACGCCCGCGGTGACCTCGCACATAACGTGCTTGCCCGCCTGGAGCGCGGTGATAGCCTGCGGGACGTGGCACTGCATCGGGGTGGAGATGACGACGGCGTCGATGTCCGCCTTCTCGATCATATCCTCGTAGATGCGGTACGCCTGGAGGTCGCCCGCGTTCGGGTTGTCCTTCTCGATCTCGCCCTTCGCCCAGTCGAGACAGCCCTGGTCGAGGTCGCAGATGGCGGTGATCTTCACCTCATCCGGCATTGCCTTCATCGCGCCGACGACGGAGAGTCCGCGCACTCCTACGATACCAACTTTGATCATAATGATCCTCCTTGACCGCTTATAGCGGATAATGTACGTTTGTGCCCGATGTCGGGCGTCAGTTATATTATAGCGCCTCGGCGCGCATAATGCAAGACGCTTTCGGAAAATGTTTACATTTTCCCGAAAGCGTCTTGCGGTCTTTGCGAGACGGCACTATTCAAGCCTCCCTCCGGGAGGGAGGTGGACAGGTTATCATGTGAAGTGCAACAGAAAAATAAATAGAGACAACATAGCCTCGATAGTGTAAAATGTAAGTGACCAAACAAACTTTCACACGGAGGAAGCTATGTTGCCCTACAAA
>JAFZRM010000036.1 GCA_017619885.1 Clostridia bacterium
GACGAGCCGACGGAGCCGCGGGAGCCGACCTGATATCCCTTTGAAACGCTGTTTTCGACGAGCTTTTTCGCTATTACGTATAAGACTCCGAACCCTTCCTTTATTATCGGGTTCAGTTCTCTTTCCAGTCTGTCTTTGACGATCGCGGGCGGATCGTCTCCGTACAGACGGTGCATATTCTTATAACATATGTCTTTGAGCTCATCGTCCGCGCCTTCGATGCTCGGCTGGTATTTGCCATCCGGGATCGGACGGACCTGTTCGATCATGTCCGCGACGGCGTTCGGATTTCTTATGACGACGTCGTATCTGTCCTCGTCGTCAAGGTACGAAAACTCCTTCAGCATCTCCTCGGTGGTATAGAAATGCACCGCCGTGTCGTCATCGTCGATCTTGACCTTTTTGCCCAGATAAAGCAGATGTTTGCCGATCTCGTCGCTCTTGTCGAGCACGTTGCAGCCGGTCGTTGCGCATACGGGCTTGTTGTTCTTTTTTCCGAGCTCGACGATCCTTTTATTGATATTTCTGATCTGTTCCTCGTCCGCAACGGTCGCGCGCTTTATAAGATCGGCGCTGCATTCGACCGGCTGTATCTCGAGAAAGTCGTAATACTCGATCAGATCGTTCAGCTCGTCGTCGGACTTGCCGTCGAGGATCGCCTGGAAAAGCTCGCCCTTGTAGTTGCCGGTACCGACGATCAGACCGTCGCGCATTTCGCTCAACACGGATTTCGGTATCTGCGGGTTTCTGTAGAAAAATTCAAGGTTAGACCTTGAGATCAGCTTGTAAAGATTTTTCAGTCCGGCTCTGTTTTTTACGAGCAGAACGATCCTGCGGTTCTTCTGACGCAGGAAATCGGTGCCGCCCGCCATCGCCGCGTTCAGGTCGTCTATCGACTCGATCCCGTCGTTTCTGAGCTTGTCGCACATCTTGAAAAAGATCATCGCGAGCATCTCTGCGTCGGCGTACGCTCTGTGGTGCTCGAAATCGCCGAGGCCGTAATGCGCCGCGACAATATCGAGCTTATGGCGTTTCAGCTCGGGATTAAGATACCGCGAAAGCGGCACGGTGTCTATGAAATTCGGATCGAACGGTATATCGTGGCGTTTTGCCGCCGCCGATATGAAGTTCGTGTCGAACGGCGCGTTGTGCGCTATGAGCGTGCGATCGCCTATGAATTCGATGAACTTTCTGACCGCTTCCTCTTCCTTCGGCGCGCCCTCCACCATATCCTGCGATATGCCGGTGAGTTTCGTTATCTCGGCGGGGATCTCGACCTCGGGGTCGACGAACGTCTCGAATATTTCCTTTATCTCGCCGCCCTGCACGCGCACGGCGCCGATCTCTATGATCCTGTTGGACAGCGCGGAAAGACCGGTGGTCTCGGTATCGAACACGACGAATTCGCTGTCGAGCGTGCCCAGGTTGTCCCCGTACGCGGCCTTGTGCGTATCGTCGACGAAATATCCGTCGATACCGTATATGACCTTTATATTTTTTCCTTCTTTTGCAAGCGATTCCTGCGCGATCATCGCCTTCGGATAGCCCTGCGCGTTTCCGCTGTCCGTTATCGCAACGGCTTTATGCCCCCACGACGCAGCGATTTTTACCGCCGTATCCGGCGGGATCGTGGCTTCGAGCTGCGACATCTGCGTATGCAGATGCAGCTCTACGCGCTTTTCTGCCGCATTATCTTTGCGGTATAAGCGTTTGATCTTTGAAACGGACGTCGGGACAAGCTGATAATCGCGTTCGTACGTGTCTATTTTCACGCTGCCTTTGACGGCGACGGAGGTGCCGTCCTTTATCTCGAACGATTCCGCCTCTTCCGCGGGCACTACTGCTCTTACCTTGATCGTCGAGTCGCCGTCGGTCACGTAAAAGCTGACGGAGCACTTCTCTTTCCCGCGCAGCTCTTTCATTTCGTAACCGAACGTTTCGCCGACAACACAGATCTTCGATACCTGACCGTTTATCGTGCGGATCGGCACGGGATCTATATCGAAATCCTCGCCGTAAAGCTTTTTCGGCGACGATATGTCGAAATAGCCGCGGCCTATCGCGATGTTCTCCGGATCCGACAGATCGTCCCACGGATCGTCTTCGTTCAGCGAGCTGAGCTTGCCGCGCAGCTCCTTCTGCACCTGCTCTCTGTCCGGGCGGTCCTGTTCCGCCGCTCTCTGCTCGTGCTCGCGCAGCTGTTGGAGCGCGCGCTCCGCGTATTCTTTTTCCGCGGCCGCCTGCATCTGAAGCAGCGAATCTATGTTGCTGTATTCGTCCTCGACGCGCCGCAGCTCAATTCTCCGTTTGATCCCGAATTCGTCGCTTATGACCGAGCTTATCGCCGCGGCGGAGTTCGTGTTTTCGATCAGCGACATACCGGCTTCCGTCATCGAGATATTTAATATGATCGTGTCGCCGTCGTATTCTACCGTGTATTTCGGGATCATGCCGCGTGTCATTCCCTTTTTATAACTCGCCTCGGTAAAGATCTCGTTGAAATACTCGTCGTTTAACAGTTCGGGATCGTATTTCGGCGATATGCGGATAGACTCCATTTTATAAAACACACGCAGGTTTTCTTCGAGCTTGTACAGATCCGCTTTCTGACGCAGACGGGAAAAACGCGTCTCGGCAATGAAACGCTTTTTATCATCGCTTATAACACTGCGGACGACTTCTCCGTCGTTCATTATCTTTTCCTCGCGCGGCGAGGCGGGAGTGTATTTTTTGAATATTTCGGAAAGCTTTTTTCCCATTACAGTTTTTCTATCTCTTCCTTAAGCGTTTGCAGTATGTTCTCGTAACTTATCTTTCTGACCGGTTCACCGTGCATGAAAAGAAGCGCCTCGCCCTTTCCCGCGGCGATTCCTATATCGCATTCGCGCGCCTCGCCGGGACCGTTCACGACACAGCCCATCAGCGCGACCTTAACGGGGCGCGACGGCTTTATCGTGCCCTTTATCTCGTCGAACTGACGGCAAAGCCCGATAAGGTCTATTCCGGTCCTGCCGCACGTCGGGCAGGATACGGTGCTTATCAGGCTGTCTGACATACCGAGCGCGTCGAGCAGCCGCTTTGCGGCGTGCACCTCGTTTACTGGATCGTCGGTGAGCGATACGCGTATCGTGTCGCCTATGCCGTCGCACAGAAGCGATCCGATGCCGACGGCGCTCTTTATCGTTCCGGTCGACGCCGTGCCCGCCTCGGTCACTCCGAGATGAAGCGGATAATCGCACCTGTTTGCTATTATCCTGTTCGCCTCGATCATAACTTTCACGTCGGACGATTTGACGGAGATCACTATATCCGAAAAATCGAATTTCTCAAATAGCGACGCGTGATAAAACGCACTTTCCGCTATCGCCTCCGGCGTCGGTCTGCCGTATTTGCTCAGGATATGGCGCTCGAGCGATCCGCTGTTGACGCCGATCCTTATCGGTATGCCTTTGGCTTTAGCCGCACATGCTACCGCTTTCACGCCGCTCTCGTCGCCTATGTTTCCCGGGTTGATCCTGATCTTGTCGATCCCCGCCTCTATGCAGGCGAGCGCGATCCTGTGGTCGAAATGGATATCCGCGACGAACGGCACGTCGGGATAACGGCTTTTATATTCATACACCGCGCGGGCGCACTGAACGTCCGGCACGGTAAAGCGTATGATATCACAGCCGGCAGACAAAAGTTGGTCTATCTGCCGGCAGCTCGATTCAATATCATCCGTTTTCGTATTCAGCATCGACTGGACGGTGACCGGCGAGCCGCCGCCAATCTGTCTGCCGTTTACGTATACGGTCCTCGTAATTCTTCTCATGCTATCAGTTTTATAATATCCTTGAACGTTATGGCGATCATCAGTATGAACAGCAGTATGATGCCGACGAAGTGGACGTATCCCTCGTATTTCGGGTTTATCGGCTTTCCGCGCACCATCTCGATAAGTACGAATAAGATCCTCGACCCGTCAAGCGACGGTATCGGCAGAAGGTTGAACACGCCGAGATTCATCGTGATGAATATGCTGACGTAAACGAGGCTCGCGACGCCGGCTCTCGCGCTTTCCGCGACCGTCTTCGTTACGCCGACAGGCCCCGAAAGACTGCTTAAGCCGAACCGTCCCGTTATCAGAGATATAAGCGAATCCCAGATCATCTTGATCGTCGAGAAAGACGAATAAAACGAATACGATACGACGTTTCCGAAATTCTTTTCAAGCGCTCTTACTTTGAAGAACAGATCGCCGAACTTCACGCCGCTGTCCTCTATCGTCGGGAATACGACTGATTTGAGCGTTATCGTCTCGCCGTTGCGGACGACCGTGAGGTCCGTTGGCTCGTAGCCCTGATTCATTATCTCGTAAGAAAGCTCCTGATAATAATGGACGCGCGTCTTTCCGACTTTGATTATCCTGTCGCCGACGAGAAGCTCGGAACTCTGTATCTGTTCGTATCCCTCGTCGATCTCGGCGACCGTCGTGCCGCCGATCTTCATAGCGGGCGAAGCGACGAGGATGAGCATCGCGACAACGCCGACAAATATGTTCATAGCGGCGCCGGCTGCCATGATTATAAGACGTTTCCACGGTTTTTTCTTGTTCAGCGCGTTCGGGTCCTCCGTGTCCTCGTCCTCCCCGACCATGCTGACGAAGCCTCCGATCGGGAACATCCGCAGCGAATACGCGATATTCGTTTTTTTGCTCGTATACGATATGAGCCTCGGGCCCATACCTATCGAAAATTCTTTTATCGTCACCTTGAAGATACGCGCGGCGAGGTAATGCCCGAGCTCGTGTATCAGTATCAGAAGTCCGAAAATGAATATGGCGACAATGATGTATAATACGGTCTTAAGTATCTCCATCGGATATTGAGGTCTCCTTATATGAATAAGCCGCGCACCTCGCGAGCTTATCGCATTCGAGTATTTCGCCGATGTCTGGATCGGCAACGTTATTTGTTTTCTGTACGGTCTTCTCCGTTATGCGGTATATATCGTTGAAACCGATCTGCCCTCGCAGATACATATCGACCGCGGCTTCGTTTGCGGCGTTATATGCGCAAGGCAGAAGTCCGCCTTCTTTCGCACAGTGACGCGCGAGCGAAAGCATCGGAAACGCTTTGACGTCAGGCTCACAGAACGTGAGCGGAGCGGCGGTCAGATCAAGCTCCGGGATCACCGCGGTGGATCTTTCCGGATACGTCAGCGCGTACTGCCCGGGCAGTCTCATGTCCGGAACGGACAGCTGCGCAATGACCGAATTGTCTATGTATTCGACCATGGAATGGACCACGCTCTGCCTGTGTATCAGCACCTTGATCATGTCGCAGCCGACGCCGAAAAGATGCATCGCCTCGATTATCTCAAGACCTTTGTTCGCAAGCGTCGCGCTGTCGACCGTTATTTTTCTGCCCATGCTCCACGTCGGATGATCGAGCGTCGCGGCGACCGTGACACCCTCGAGCTCTTCAAAACTGCGGCCGAAGAACGGTCCACCCGAGCACGTCAGGATTATTCTCTTCACTTCGCTCTTTCTGCCGTTTTTAAGGCACTGAAAGATCGCGCAGTGCTCCGAATCGACCGGCAGGATCATCGCGCCGTTTTCTTTTGCGGTTCGGTTGACGATCTTTCCGGCGAGGACCATGCTTTCCTTGTTGGCAAGCGCGAGAGTCTTGCCCGCGCCGAGCACGGCAAGCGTCGGCAAAAGGCCGTTTTTGCCCGACACGGCGTTATATACGAGATCCGCGTCGCACTCTGCGACCGACTCGCACATACCGTCGTAACCGGGTACGATCTTCGTGTCCGTGTCCGCGACGGCGACGGCTAAAAGCGACGCCGCGGCCTCGTCCTCTACCGCGCAGACACCCGGCTTGAAGCGCCTTATCTGCTCCTCGAGCAGTCTTATATTGCTTTTTGCGGCTATTAACGTAACGCGGGCTCCGAGCTTTTCACAGACGTCGAGCACCTGTGTGCCGACGGAACCTGTGGAGCCGAGCACCGCGATCTTTTTATTTATCATTTTGTTCCTTTTACCGCCTCTATGACGGTGTACGTTATGTAGATGGCTACTGAAACTGCGGTTATACTGTCGAATCTGTCAAGCACCCCGCCGTGGCCGGGGATTATCTTGCCGAAATCCTTGATCCCGAATCTGCGCTTGACGAGCGACAGGATCAGATCTCCGAGCTGGGAGATAACGGACAGGATGACGGCGGTCACGATGAGAACGGGATACGACGCGACGGATCTGTGAAAAGCGAACGTTATAACGAGCGCGTATATTATAAATCCTATTATATTGCCGAATATCCCGCCTATCGCGCCTTCTACCGATTTTTTCGGTGAGACCGTCGGGCAAATCTTGTGCTTGCCGAATTTCATGCCGATGATATACGCGAAAAGATCCGTCATCCACGCCGATATGAATATGAGCGGGAACAGGAATTCGCCGTTCGTCTTCTCGGTCAGAAGCGTAGCCGCGAGCGTGCCCGAGACGATATACGCGCACATCAGCGAGCCGAAGCCGCTCGTCTCGATATTGAATTTATCCGGGATGAAAACGCAGAGTCCGAAAAGGTAAAACGTGAAGCACACGATCATGCAGATGAATATGAAGGCGAATTTCTTCATTCCTATATCCGTGCCGCCGAACAGACGCAGGCGCACCAGGACGTGAGACGCGACCGTCAGGCATTCCGCGGGCACTATCACGTACCATTTATCGAGTTTCAGACAGCGCAGAAGCTCGAAAACGCCTACAGTCGCCACGAACAGCATATACACTGTCAGCGCAAGCGTATGCGTGAAAAACAGCAGCGGGAACGTTATCACGACTATAATGATCCCGGATATTATCCTTTTCGTTTTCTCGTTTTTCAAAACAACCGTCAGCGGCGGCGGATCAGAGCCCGCCGAACCGTCTGTTTCTCCTTTTGAATTCATTCAGAGCCCTGTCGACGTCTTCGCTCGTCATATCGGGCCAGAGAGTGTCGGTAACGTATATCTCGGAATAAGCCGACTGCCAGAGCAGGAAATTCGACAGTCTGTACTCACCGCCGGTCCTGACTATCAGATCCGGATCCGGCGCGAGCTTCGTGTACATGTGAGCGGTGATATCCTCTTCGCTCACCTCCGTCACGCCTTCTGCGATCAGTTCGTTCACGGCGTGACAGATCTCGCTGCGTCCGCCGTAGTTTATCGCAACGAACAGCAGTTTTTCGTTGTTTATCGTCTTGTTTTCGATGGCTTCCATACGCTTTCTCAGATCCGGGGAAAACATGCTCCGGTCACCGATAAACACAAGACGTACGTTTTTCTTCATCAGTGTCTCGGTCCTGTTGTCGATATAATCGGAAAACAGACCGAAGATCGCTTCGACTTCGTGCTTCGGTCTTTTCCAGTTTTCCGTTGAAAAAGCGTAAACGGTCACGGCGTTGATGCCTATGTCGCTGCAGTATCCGACTATCTTCTCGAATACCTCGGCGCCGACCTTGTGACCGTATTCGCGCGGCATGAGGCGTTTTTTCGCCCATCTGCCGTTGCCGTCCATTATAAAGGCGATATGCTTTACCGGGCAGTCCTCCATCAGACTTCCATTATCTCCGCGCTGCGTTTTGCGGTGGCGGCGTCGATGTCTTTGATGAATTTGTCGGTGAGCTCCTGGATCGACTTGTCGGACTGCTTCTGCTCGTCCTCGGTCATCTCGGAATTCTTTTTCATAGCCTTGCTCTTGTCGTTCGCATCGCGGCGGATGTTTCTCACTGCGACTTTCGCTTCCTCGCCCATCTTGGAGATCTGCTTCGTCAGCTGTTTTCTCGTCTCCTCGGTGACCTGCGGGAATACGAGTCGGAGCACTTTACCGTCGTTTGACGGGTTGATGCCTATATCCGACGTCTGTATCGCCTTCTCGATCTTCTTGAGCATCGATCCGTCCCAGGGAGATATCGCTATCGTGCGCGCGTCGGTGACCGTGACAGTCGCCAGCTGAGATATCTTCGTGGGTGCGCCGTAATAATCGACCGTAACTTTATCGAGCACGGCGGGATTGGCTCTGCCGGCTCTTATCGTCGACAGCTCGTACTGGAGCTGCGCCAGGGTCTTGCCCATTTTTTCCTCATAAGGTTTGTTGTCAAGTTTCATTTCTTTATCTCCTTTACTCTGTAGTTGTGATCGTTGTGCCGACGGGTTCTCCGCGTGCGGCTTTGAGTATATTATCCGGATCTTTCAGTGAGAACAGCAACATCGGCATCTTTGCGTTGAGCGCTATCATCGAAGCCGTCAGATCTATCGCGCCGAGCATATCGTCGACGAGCTTGTGGCAGCTTATCTCGGTGTATCTTACGGCGTCGGGGACCTTGTTGGGATCGGCGTTGTAGACCGCGTCGACGTTTTTCGCGAGGAACACCGCGTCGGCGTTCACCTCGCAGGCGCGGAGCACCGCCGCCGTATCCGTCGAGAAATACGGATTTCCCGTGCCGCCGCCGATTATGACGACGTACCCTTTTGCGAAGTACTCCTCTGCGCGTTCTTTCGTGAACAGCTGGGCGACCTTGTTCATCTCAACGGCGGACAGCGTCACGGCTTTCACGCCCGATTTGTTGAGCAGGTTCTCGACCGCAAGGCTGTTCAGCATCGTCACGAGCATGCCCATGTCGTCGGCGCGAGCACGCGTGAATTCCTTTGCCGACGCGCCTCTGAACACGTTGCCGCCGCCGGTCACGACGCCGACCTGGACGCCGTCTTCGACGAGCTTTCCGATAACGGATACCATCGTGTGCAGAAACTTGGTGTCGAACGGATTGACGATCTCGCCGCCCCGCTTTTCGGACATCGCCTCGCCCGATAGTTTCAGAATGATCCTTTTGTACTTATACTCCATTTTTCGCTGCACCGTCCTGTCCTATTTATACATAATATATATTAAACTCATTTTATGAATTTGTAAAGACCTTAGTGTAAAAACAATGGCCTGCCGTCACAAAACATGAAAAAAGTATCCCGCTCGAGACCGAACGGGATACTTTTACAAGGTCAGTCCTTCTTGACGAGCTTTTCGATCTCTGCTGCGAAATCGTCCTCTCTCTTCTGCAGGCCTTCGCCCTTGTCGTACTTTACGAAGCTCGCTATCTTCATAGCCTTGCCCTGTTCCTTCGCAACGCTCTCAACGTATTTCGCAACGGTGAGATCGTCGTCCTTTACGTAGGACTGGAGGTTGAGGCAGTTGGTATCGTAGTACTTCTCTATTCTGCCGGGGATCATCTTTTCTCTGATGATGTTCTCGGGCTTGTTGGCGTTCTTCGGATCGTTCTTTATCTGAGCGACGATGATCTCGGTCTCAGCCTCGATGACGGAGGCGGGAACGTCGGCTTTGTCAAGATAAAGCGGGTTCATCGAAGCTACCTGGAGGCAAACGTTGTGTCCGACTTCCGCGTAATCAGCGCCGTCTTCGCAGTCCATGCTGACGATAACGCCGGTGACGCCGCCGCCGTGGATGTAGGTGCTGACGTTGCCGTCGACTATCACGAAGCGGCGGATGTTCATGTTCTCGCCTATCGTGTAGATCTTGTCCTTAAGGGTCGCTTCGACCGTGAACTCGGAACCGGCGAGCGGGAGCTTGAGAAGCTCTTCGACGGACGCGGGTCTGTTTTCGAGAACGGTCTTTTCTATATCTTTTACAAATTCACGGAACGATGCGTTCTTCGCGACGAAGTCGGTCTCGGAGTTGACTTCGATCATTACGGCCGTCTTGCCGTCGTCAGAGACGAGTATGTCAACGACGCCTTCCGCCGCTATTCTGTCAGCCTTTTTGACCGCGGCCGCAAGTCCTTTTTCACGAAGGATCTTTATGGCTTCATCGAAATCGCCGTCGGCGTCTACGAGAGCCTTTTTGCAGTCCATCATGCCGCAGCCGGTCTTGGCGCGGAGATTCGCAACGTCTTTAGCTGTGAAATTAGCCATTTTACTATCCTGCCTTTCTTATTCTTCTGCCTGCTCGGGAGCCTCAGCCTCGGGCTTGACTTCCTCTGCCTCGGCGTTCTGCTCGCCCTGTCTGCCTTCGATAACGGCGTCGGCCAGCACGGAGCTGATGAGTTTGATCGCTCTGATGGCGACGTCGTTGCCGGGGAACACGTAATCGGCGTCATCGGGGTCGCAGTTGGTATCGATGATGGCGATCACCGGGATACCGAGTTTCTTCGCTTCGAGAACGGCGTTTCTTTCCTTCTTCGGGTCGACTATGAATATAGCGGACGGAAGCTCGGTCATGTTCTTGATACCGCCGTAGTTCTTCTGCAGTTCGTCGATCTCTTTGGAGATCTTGGCGGCTTCTTTCTTCGGGAGAAGATTGATCGTGCCGTCGGCCTGCATCTGTTCGAGCTTTTCAAGTCTTGCGATGCTCTTCTTTATCGTCTTGTAGTTGGTGAGCATGCCGCCCGGCCAGCGTACGTTGACGTGGAACATGTTGCATCTGGTGGCTTCTTCTTTGATGGCGTCGGCCGCCTGCTTCTTGGTACCGACGAAAAGGAGCGTGCCGCCGTTTTCGGAAAGCTCTCTGACGAACATATAAGCTTCCTCGAATTTCTTAACGGTCTTTGCAAGGTCGATGATGTAAATACCGTTTCTTTCCGTGAAGATGTATTCCTTCATCTTGGGGTTCCATCTTCTGGTCTGATGTCCGAAATGGACGCCTGCTTCAAGCAGCTGCTTGATGGTTACTACTGCCATTTTTTTATTCCTCCTCAGGTTTTTTTCCTCCGCGGCGCCTGCTTGACCGTAAAACGGACCTGGTGCATGACGTTGTCCCGCGTGCGGATTTTTTATTTTCAGCCGGCGGGTGCAGTTTCCGCCAAAGCCGAAACACTATACCATATTTTTTTTTATTTTTCAATAGGTTTTTATAATAAAAACCCGTATTTACATAAAATTTACAATTTGAAGAGCCTCTTCTTCTGCCTCGGGCATTTGATATACTCGCCGTCGCACCGCACGAGTATGATATCCGACCCGATCCTCTCGATGCAGCCCCACGGGATCAGTATATCGTCGCCTTTGCTTATCCCTAAAAAATTGCATTCTCCCGGCACGATCAGCGCGGTAAGCCTTCCCGTGTCCAGATCTAACCGCGCGTCGCTGACGTTGCCGAGACGGCGTCCGTCGCAGACGTTTATCACTTCCCTTTCCTTAAGCTGATCGAGCGTAGTAAAATCCGGCATAATATACCTCCACACAATTCATACGGTATATATTATGCCGGATAATTCTTTTTATTACCTGCCGTCCCGCGGGGATCGGGACCGGTCATACGGTGAATTTCTGGAAGACTTTCTTTCCTTTTTTGAGTATCACGCCGGCTTTGACTTCGTCTGCCGTCACAGCTTTATAGACGTCTGTCACCTTGTCATCGCCGAGCATCACGCCGCCCTGCTGGATCAGGCGTCTCGCCTCGCCTTTAGACGGCGCAAGACCGGATTTGACGAGCATATCGATAACGGTTATACTGCCGTCCGTGAAATCGGCTTCGGACAACTCCGTCGTCGGCATATCCGCCGCCGCGCCGCCGTTGAACACGGATCTGGCCGCGGCAAGCGCCTTATCGGCTTCTTCTTTGCCGTGGACCATCTCGGTCAGATGATACGCAAGAACTTCCTTGACTTTATTCAACTCGCTTCCTTCGCACTTCTCGTACTCAGCTATCTGATCGAGCGGTATGAAGGTGAGCATCTTCATGCATTTTATGACGTCCGCGTCGTCGACGTTTCTCCAGTACTGGAAGAAGTCGTAAGGCGACGTCTTCTCGGGATCGAGCCATACGGCGTTGCCCGCGGTCTTGCCCATCTTCTTGCCGTTTGAATCGGTAAGAAGCGTTATCGTCATGCAGTGAGCGTCAGCCCCGAGCTTCTTTCTTATAAGCTCGGTGCCGCCCAGCATATTGCTCCACTGGTCGTCGCCGCCGAACTGCATATTGCAGTTGTAATTCTTGAACAGGTAATAGAAGTCGTACGACTGCATAATCATGTAGTTGAATTCAAAGAAGCTCAGGCCGCGCTCCATCCTCTGCTTGTAGCATTCCGCGCGGAGCATGTTGTTGACGGAAAAGCACGCGCCAACCTCACGCAAAAGCTCCACGTAATTCAGATCGAGCAGCCAGTCGGCGTTGTTTACCATCGTCGCCTTGCCCTCGCCGAATTCTATGAAACGCTCCATCTGACGTCTGAAGCATTCGGCGTTGTGATCTATGTCCTGTCGCGTGAGCATTTTACGCATATCGGTGCGGCCGGACGGGTCGCCTATCATCGTCGTGCCGCCGCCTATCAGCGCGATCGGCTTGTTGCCCGCAAGCTGGAGCCTTTTCATCAGAGTCAGCGCCATGAAATGTCCGGCGGTAAGGCTGTCCGCGGTGCAGTCGAAACCGATGTAGAACGTCGCCTTCCCCTCGTTTATCATGTTTTTGATCTCTTCCTCGTTCGTCACCTGGGCTATCAGTCCGCGGGCGACGAGTTCCTCGTATAACGTCATATCATTGTGTTCCTTTCGGTTTGTTATCTTTATCCTTTATCATTTCGGCGGCCGTGTCCATTACCTTCCGCGTTATCTGAACACCGCCGATGATGCGCGCGAGCTCGTTTATGCGCTCTTCTCTGTCAAGCGTCCGGCAGAACGTCTGCGTCCTGCCGCCGACGTCCGTCTTGTAAATGAGTATGTGGCTGTCGGCGCACGACGCGACCTGCGCGGAATGCGTCACGGCGATGACCTGGCAGCCCTCTGCCGACTTGTGCAGTCTGTCGCCGATCCGCTCGGACGTGGCGCCGGAGATGCCGGCGTCGACCTCGTCGTATATGACCGTGTCTATATCGTCCTTGCCGGCGAAAACGCTCTTTATCGCGAGCATGATGCGCGACATCTCGCCGCCCGACGCGATCCGGTCGATCGGTTTCAGCTCGTCGCCCGTGTTCGTCGCCGCCATGAAGACGACGCTGTCGGCACCGTCGGACGAAAGCTGCTTTTTAAGCGTCACCGATATCTCGAATTTCACTTTTTGCAGATCGAGATACTTCAGCTCCGACGACACGGCTTTTCCGAGCGACGCCGCCGCCGCTTTTCGCGCCTCGGTCAGAGCAGCCGCTTTTGAAAGCGCCTCCGCCTTTTTCTTCTTTATTATATCGGACAGCTCGGCGATCCTGCCGTCGGCTTCCTTTATGCTTTTCAGTCTGTCCTTGAGCTGTGCGTGATACGCCAGAATTTCCGCGATATCCGCGCCGTATTTGCGTTTCAGGCGGTTTATCACGGTGAGCCTCGTCTCTATCGCGTCGAGCGTCTCCGCCGGATCCTCGCCGATACCGTCGAGCAGCTCGCGCGTCGTCTCGGCTATATCCTCTATCTCGTATCTGAATCCGTCGAGCTTCGCGATCCGGGCGGCGATCTTCTCGCTCTGCTCCGTTTCGTTAAGCGACGTCAGCGCGTTTATCGCGGCATCGATACGCTCGCACGCCGACGGCGATTTTTCGCTGTGATAAAGGTTCCTGTAAACGGATTTGACGTATTTCGCCGTCTGCTCGAGATTCTTTATCCTCGTCTTTGCGGCGAGCAGCTCGTCCTCTTCTCCGTCTTTGAGCGACGCTTCTTCTATCTCGGCTATCTGACGGTTCAGATCGTCCGTCAGGCGCTGTTTCTCGCGCTCGTCCATTATAAGCGATCTCTGCTCGTTTACAGCGTCGTTCAGCTCGTCGAAGCTCTTTCGGTAATCTGCGAGCAGCAGCTCGTCTTCCGCGTACGAATCGAGAAGCTCGAGGTGCGTATCCTCGTCGAGCAGCGACGAAGAGGAGTTCTGACCGTGTATCGTGATCAGCTCCTTCATGATCGCGCGAAGCGAGTACGCCGGCACGCTCCTGCCGTTGCACTTGATGAGGCTCCTGCCGTTTACGCCGATCTCGCGGTAAACGGAGAGCTCGCCGTCGCAGGGGATGCCGTTTTCCTCGATCTTTTTGATCTTCTTATCCGACAAAGCCGTGAAGATCGCGGTAACCGAAGCCGTCGTCTCTCCGGATCTGATCAGGTCGCGGTTCGACTTGTCCCCGAGCAGGAGATTGACCGAGTCTATGATTATAGATTTACCGGCGCCCGTTTCTCCGGACAATACGGTAAAGCCGTAGTCGAATTCGATATCTACGGCTTTAATCGTCGCTACGTTTTCAATATGAAGCGAAACGAGCATATCGGTCTCCCGTCACTGTGTTATGATCTCTTTCAGTATTCCCGACAATTCGACCGCGTCGCCCTGCGTCGGGCATGCGATGAATATCGTGTCGTCGCCGGCGATAGAGCCGACGACCTGCGGCCATCCCATCGTGTCGATAGCGGCGCAGGCGGCGTTCGCCATTCCGGCGTAAGTCCTGATCACGAGCAGGTTAGAGGCGATCGCGGTTCCGGTCACCGCGTCCGCGAGGACTCTCGCGGATTTGCTTCCCGCGGCGCTCGATCCGACATCCGGCGCGGTATAAACGTACTCGCCGTTTCCGTCGGCGGATTTGAGCAGCTGGAGTTCTCTTATATCGCGCGAGACCGTCGCCTGCGTCGATTCAAAGCCTTCGCGGCGCAGATGCTCCGCAAGCTCGTCCTGCGTCGATATGCGGTATTTTCCGATTATTTCAAGGATTTTCGCCTGTCTTACCTTTTTTGTTTTGATACCATTATTGTTCATTTGCGGCTCCGGATCATATTTTCATTTTTCTAAGCAGTGTTTTGGTGAACGGCTCGTCGTCGAATCTGATGAGTCTGACTTTATACGGGCTCTTGCGTACGGTCACGGTCTCGCCCTGCGAAAGCGGCAGATCGAGCGCTCCGTCGGACGATATCATAACGGTCTTGTCAGGCGACGAGACGTTCGTCAGCGAAAATTCCGTTTCGCCTCCGTAGACGAAGCTGCAGGACGCGCCGGTATGCGGACACACGGGCGTCACGACGGTGCAGTCAAGCTCCGGATCGAGCACCGGGCCACCGGCGGATACGTTGTAGCCGCTGCTGCCGGTGGGCGTTGAGAATATCAGCGCCGTGCAGAAATACTCGTACGCGGGAAGCCCGTGCGCCTTGACGTCGACGGAGATCATCCGCGCGGCGCGCGCTTCGGAGACGACGAAGTCGTTTAAAGCGGTATACTCTTCGCCGCGATACGAAAGCGAGAGCATCATGCGTTCGCTGTAATGGCTGCCGTCGCCTATCTCGAGCAGTTTTTCTATGCTGTCAGGCTCTACGGACGACAGATATCCGACTCTGCCGAGGTTGATCCCCGCGACCGGAACGCCGCAGACCGCGGCCTTTTTCGCGACGTCGAGGATCGTTCCGTCGCCGCCGAGGACGACAGCGCAGTCATATCCCTTTAGCCGCTCGGCTCCGTACTCTTCGATAACGTCCGCGCCGATGCCGCCGGACGACAGCGACTTTTTTATTTTTTCGGTTATTTTCAGATCCGGATCTTTATACAGATTCGGGATCACGGCAAATCTTTTCAAATCCGCCTCCGTGATATATAAAAATTCAGGACTTCTCCCGTTTGATGAAATACGCGATGAATTCGACGTTTCCGTCGCCGCCTTTGATCGGCGAACCGGTCGTGCCGATATGCTCGAAGCCGCACGCGGCGGCTGACGCGACGACCTTATTTATAACGTCGTCACGGCAAGCCGGGTCGGCGATACCGTGCTTTCCGATATTTTCACGCCCCGCTTCGAACTGGGGCTTGATCAGCGATATGAATTTGCCGCCGTCCTTCAGAATCGTATATACGTTTTTATGAAGCAGCGTCTGCGAGATGAACGATACGTCCATGACGGCGGTGTCGCACCGCTCGCCCAGAACGCCCTCGTCGAGCGTGCGCGCGTTGAAGCCTTCAATATTCACGACTCTTGCGTCGTTTAAAATCTTTTGATCGAGCTGACCGTGGCCGCTGTCGACGCAGTAGACTTTTGCGGCGCCGTTCTGAAGCAGACAGTCGGTAAAGCCTCCGGTCGACGCGCCGATATCGGCGCAGACGTCGCCCGATACGTCAATGCCGAAGTGATCGAGCGCGTGAGCCAGCTTGAGTCCGCCGCGGCTGACGTAAAACTCAGATCCCGTGACGGTGAGCTCGCAGTCCTCGGGCAAAAGCTCCGACGGCTTGTAAACGCGGCGGCCGGACGCGAGCACCTTTCCATCCGCTATGAGCGACTGTGCCGCGCTGCGGCTTTTTGCAAGCCCTTTTTCAAACAGCAGTTTGTCTGCTCTCTGCATTATTTCGTATCCTTGTGTTCGTTCGATTTGCGGCGGGAAAAGATGCTGAGCACCTTTGCCGCGCCGTAAACGATATTGTAGCTGTAATTCATCCCGATGGACTTACCGAGCGCCTTGCCGCCGACGGTGATGCCGGCGATCAGCGAGGTTATGATGAGGTTCCCGAAAAACTCCGAATCGGGATCTGTGAACAGCTTGACTATGATCGCCGTACCGGTCGCACCGGAGACGACGCCCGCGATGTCGCCGATGACGTCGGCGCAGATGTTCGTCATCTTCTCGGCGTTCTTAATGAGATAAACTCCCATGTTGCCGGCCTTTAAGCGGCGCGCCGACATCGAAACGAACGGCTTGATGTCTGCCGTCGTGATCGCTATCGCGACTATATCGAACAGGATGTTTATAAGTACGAAAAGAAAAAGAATAACGAAAGCGACCGCCAGATTGAGCTTTTCGAGCACTTCCGTCGACAACAGCGTCATAAGTACCGAGATGGCGATGCTTATCAGCGCCGCTTTGAAAGCCCATTTCCAGTTCAACGCGCCTTTCGGCTTGTTCTTTTTCTTCTTTATTCTTTTTTCCTGTTTTACTTCCTGCTCTGTCTGCTCCTCCGTACTTCGCGGAGGTGTATCTTCACGTTTATCCAAAACAAAATCCTTTCAAATACAGGGACGGTAACAGACTGCGTAAACCTTGCGGTATGAGGTCGAGTACGATTTCCGCATCTCCCACCTCTCGTTACCGATCGGCGGTTTCCCTTTACGGGAGAAGCCCGTGCGTCGCCGTCACGGGGACTCGATTGCCTTGTGATTTCCGCACTGCAATCCGCAGTCTGCCATATTTAATTAAAAATAAACAGCCTAGGGGATTTCCCCGATCGAGAGGTCAGCCGCTTTAGCCTCTTTTGCAGCGACGGTTTCATCAGGCGATAACAGAAGGCGCCCGGCCAAGGCACCGCTGCTTTGTTCCCGAATTCGCCGGAACCACTCAAGGCAGGCTACGCTATCCACAGCAACACGCACCGCGTGATAGGTTTAATCCTCTGCCCGTAATATATCTTCGCATGTACGTCAATACCACAAGCAAAGGCCTCCATGGTAAGAGGGTCGCCACCGCATGCCGTTGCGGCACGCCCTCAGACCTATCTCCCAGCACCCACCCCAAACTGGGCGTAAGAAGCAAGCACAAGGAGCTTCATCGATATGCCCTTTGACGGATTTTTAGGCCCGTCCTCAAACGGCTTCTCTCAAACTAGGATACTGCACCGTCTTTTATATTATACAACACTTTTCAATAAATGCAAGATAAAAATGCAAAAAAACGAATAAATTTTCAAAAAATAAGTCTTATTTCCGTCTTTGAAGCAGAAAATCCGCAAGCTCACACAGATCCGCTGCGCGATCGCCGAACTTTTCAAGCGCCGATATCGCTTTATTTGTCAACTGTGCGGCAAGATCCTGGGCTTCTTCAAGCGTCATATACGACAGCACGGTCGTCTTGCCGTTTTTCTCGTCAGAGCCGACCGGCTTTCCGAATTCGTTCTGATCCGCTATGACGTCGAGTATGTCGTCTCTTATTTGAAACGCCCAGCCGACGCAGGCGCAGTACTCGTCGCAGAGGCGGTAAGTCTCTTCGTCTTCGCATCCGGCGGCGGAAAGCCCGAGCCTCGCCGTGCAGCGCAGCAGCGCGCCGGTCTTCAGCGCGTTCATCTTCTCGTATTCCCGACGGTCGAGGCGCTTGCTCTCGCCGATCATATCCATGACCTGACCGCCGACCATGCCTTTGTAGCCGGCAAGCTCCGACAGCGCCTTGACGGCGGCGACTTTGGCTTTGTCCGTCGCGCCGGAATCGGCGATTATCTCAAAAGCGTACGTCAGAAGCCCGTCGCCGGCGAGCGTCGCCGTCGCATCGCCGAATACCTTGTGGTTCGTCGGCTTTCCGCGCCGCAGGTCGTCATTGTCCATACACGGCAGATCGTCGTGTATGAGCGAGTACGTATGTACGCATTCGAGCGCGCACGCGAAATCGAGAGCGCGGCTGTCAAAGCGGTCCGCGCCGCACAGCTCTGAAAACAGCAGCGTCATAAACGGTCTTATCCTTTTACCGCCGTTTTTCACGCTGTATCCCATCGCCTCGGTTATGACCGGGTAATCGGGATCGTAATTTGAAAGAAGCTCGCCGAGACGCGCGTTGACTTTTACGTTATATTCCTTCAGTTTTTCTTCGATGCTCATTTCACTTCTTCCTCTGTCAGCATCTTTACTTTCTTCTGCGCGTCGTCGAGCATCCCGTTCGCTTTTTTGATAAGCGTCACGCCTTCTTCAAAAAGCGAGAGCGACTTGTCGAGCGGAGTATTCGTGTTTTCGAGCAGCGCGACGATCTCGTTGATGCGCGCGGTCATTTCTTCAAAACTCATCTCATCATTTTTCATTCAAAAACACCTCGTCTACGGTCGAGCTGACCGTGCCGTCCTTCATCGTAATCTTTATCCTGTCGCCTGCGGATAGCTCCGCGGCGCACGTTCCGCGCCTGCCGTCCTTTTCGACGTAGGCGTAACCGTTTGCCAGTACGCGGAGCGGGCTAGACGCCTGCAGCCTTGCCGCCGCCGTTTCGAAATCCTTTTTCCGCCTCAGCAGTATTATATTCAGTTTATCCGCGATGCGCGTACTCACCGAATCGAGTGAAACGCGTCTGTCCGCTATGAAGTTGTCAAGCGACGTCAGCGCGCGCGACGTCCGCATGCGCTCGAGCTTCGTCCTCTGCGCCGTCAGCGTCTTGTTGACCGACGCGATCATCGCGTCACGCTGTGCTGAAAGTTTATGCTTCAGCGCGGCTTTGTCAGGCGTCGACAATTCGGCGGCGTGAGAGGGCGTGGACGCGCGCACGTCCGCGGCAAAGTCGCAGACGGTGAAATCCGTCTCGTGCCCTACCGCTGAGATCACCGGTATCTTCGAGCCGCGCACGGCGTAGGCGACCTCCTCGGTATTGAACGGCTGCAGATCCTCTATCGATCCGCCGCCGCGGCCGATTATGATCACGTCGACGTGTTCTTTCGTATTGAAATACGAGATGCCGTCGACGAGCGTTTTGACCGCCGCCGCTCCCTGCACTGACGCGGGATAGACCGAAAGCTCACAAAGCGGATAGCGGCTCGTCGCAATGTTGATTATGTCCCTCACCGCGGCGCCGGTCTGCGAGGTTATCACGCCGATCTTCTGCGGATACTGCGGCAGAGGTCTTTTCAGTTTTTCCGAAAACAGCCCTTCCGCTTCAAGCTTTTTCCTTATCCGCTCGGCTTCTATATACAGCGCGCCGATCCCGTCCGGGATGATGTCGCTGACGTACAACTGATATCTGCCATCCTGCGGGTAGACGCTTATCCTTCCGGTGCACAGCACCTTCATTCCGTTTTCCGGCTTTATCCGCAGATTCACGTTCTGAAATCTGAACATCACGCATTTGAGCTGAGCGCCGGCGTCCTTCAGTGTGAAGTACATGTGGCCGCTTGCGAAATGGTGATTGAAGTTCGAGATCTCGCCGCTCACCGCGACGTTTCCGAGGTACGGCGAGTTGTCAATCGTCAATTTGATTATTTCCGTAAGCTCCGTTACGGTCATCGTTCTTTTATCCATTTATAAACCTGTCGTAAGTAATAAGAGCCGTCCCCGCGGCGTTGTCCGCCGAGAACGCCGGCTCCGCGAAATATGCGCCGTATTTTCCGGTAAAATACTTTCTCAGCATAGAGTTAGACGATACTCCGCCGGAAAACAGGACCGGCAGATTTTCATCGTGTAAAGTGTTATCCGTCATCGCGGCGACGGTCCGTTTTATGTATTCGAGTATATAAGCGGCGACGAGCTCCGGCGGCTCTTTGCCGTCGATCAGCTTCTTCGCCTTGTTTTCGACTCCGGACAGATTGCAGCCGCAGCCGTTCACGCTGATCTTTATCTGCGGCAGCTTTCCCGTGAAGCCCGCCGCCAGCTCGTCGATGCGCCTGCCGCACGGAAACGGTAGTCCGAGCATAACGCCGACGCGGTCGATAATCTGACCCGCCGTGACGTCGAGCGTGCCGCCCTTGATCTCGCAGTCGTAGGATGCGCCGTTTTTTGTAACTTTCAGAAGTTCAAACGTGCCGCCGGACAGATGATACGCGTAAAACCGCCCGGTATCGGGCATTTTTGACGAATAGACCGCCGCTTTTATATGTCCTTCCTGATGCGATGATTTGTAGACCGGAACGTTGAGCGCCCGGCCGACCGATACGGCGGACGCCTCGCCGCACAGAAAGCACGGCATGTACGAGCCTTCAACGTTTCTCGGTCTGTCGCTGTATCCGACAGCGCGGACCGACGACAAATCAGTTTTAAGCGATTCGTACGCGCGCGGCAGGTTCACCGTGTGGGCAAACACCGCGTCGCTCTGACGCAGACCGACGCCGCCGTCTTTTACAGGCAGCGGCAGTTTGATATTCTCGATTATCTCGCCGTCGCGGCAGACGGCTAACGACGTCGTATAATTGCTCGTATCGATGCCGAGCACGGTCACGCTCATTCCGCCTTATCCTTGTCTTTCAGCGCGGCGTTAAGTATGCCGTTGATGAACGCCGGCGCGGCTTCCGTGTCGTACTTCTTCGCCAGTTCCACCGCTTCGTTTATCGCGACGGCGACCGGGACGTCGTCGATATGCTCCGCCTCGTAGAGGCAAAGCCGCATGATCGAAAGCGACATGCGCGATATCCTGCCGAGCTTCCAGCCGACGGCGTACTCAGATATCGTGCCGTCGAGGCTCTGCACGTCGTGTACGACGCCGAAGAACACGGTCCGCACGTACGGATCGTCCTCGAATCCGACGGACTGAAGCGCTGCGTTGTAATAATCCTCAAGCGCCTCCCCGTCGGTATCGGCGTTAAAAGTGTATCCGAACAGCAGGCGGAGCGCGGTCTCGCGCAGCGCGGTCCTGGTGACCTTCTTCTTTTCTTCTTTCATTGAAATCTCCTGATATAACTCAAAACAAGCCCGGGCGGTATTCATACCGTCCGAGCTTTGTTTGCTTGCCTTTATTATTCGGCGGGCTGCTCTTCGGCGGTCGTCGCCTCACCCGTGTCGGTGCTCTCGCTCTTGAACTCGCGGTAATCGAAGGTTATAACGTCCTTCTCGCTTATCAGAGTGTCGCTCAGATCGTTGATTATGATCTCGATCGCCTCTTCGTCCTCGTCGTCACCGTACTCCTCGCCCATGATGCAGACCCAGCGGTGCTCTTCGTCGTTTTCAAGATTACCGATCTTGACAACGCGGCGGCCGTCTTCCGACAGAGTCATTTTGAATTCGTCAAGCAGAGGTCTGACTTCCTCATCCTTTTCGTTGATGTAGTTTGTCTGCAGGCACTTGGCTATCGTGAGCTCGGGTTTGTTGCCGAATACGTTGTACTGCGTTTCGGACAGTATCGTGTCGGCGCCGTTGGAAATGGCGAATTTTACGAAGAAGTTGCGCTCCGTCTTTTCCAGAAGCTGGAATTTGAGCAGATCGTAGTTGTGAAGCTCCGCGGTGAACGGATCGGCTACCTCGCCGTTGATGGTGAATACCCATTCATATATATCGTTTGAAGTGGAGAGCTTACCGGCGGTGTTGCCGTTCACGCTGTCGAGCGTGTATTCGATCTCTCCGTTGAACTGCGAAATGACGACGGTGGGGAGCTCCGCGTTTTTGTCCTTGTTCCTGACGACGACTTCAAGCGCGAGCATGCCGGTGGGCTTTGTGCGGTAGCGCTGACGCGCGGCTTCCTCGGTGAGGAGTCCGCCCGCGGTCGTCTCCTCGTTCTCGTAAGGATCCTGCGGCGCAACTCTTACGCCGTCCGCGCTGTAAAGCGTTTTATTGTTCATACCGTATACGTAGACGGATACGTACGCGTTGGCATCGCTGTAATTGCTTCCGTTGCCGACGCATGACGTGATAGACATCATCACCATGACGGCCGCAAGCAATGTCGTTACGATTCTTTTGATTTTCATACGGGAAATACTCCTCCTGATCAGCACAATATGCAATTCTCTTTTAATTATACAACATTATTTACAAAATGTCAAGTACTTTTTTAATAAGGTTCGGCTTCCGGATCGTACGGCGGCTCGTACAGCTCGTTGTGGATCTGACAGTACGACAGCACCGAAGGCCGTACGACGTAATAATAGTCTACCACTTTGGAGGTCAGGCTGTAATCTCTTTCCGCGTTGAGCACGCGGCAGACCTCGTACGTGTGCGGGCAGTACTCGTTTGCGAGTTTCTTCGAATCCGAGCAGTACGTCAGTATCACGTGGCTGCTGCAGTACGTCGTCGGCTGCGTGCCGTTCACGTAGTAGCCGACCTCGGATCTGCCGCCGCGCTCGTCTCTGCCGCAGGTCTCGGGATTGTAAAGCTGTCCGGAGTCCTTGCAGATCAGGCACGTCACGATGTCGCCCGCCTGCTCGAAGTTTTGTATCAGCTGCGTCCCCTCGGCTTTCGCCTTGTCGTAAAGATCCTGGTGCAATCGTACCATGATCCTGTCGAATACGAACATACTCGGGTTCGATCCTCGATCCAGCGGCGCGTTCTCAACGTAGCCGTACCAGACCGCTCCTACGTAGTACGGCGTGAATCCGCAGAACCATCTGTCGTACTCGTACATCGACGTACCGGTCTTGCCGGCGCACGCGGTGTAATCCGTGATGTCCATCTCGTTTCTTCTGACGTGATACTGGACGACCTCTTCCATCAGCTTCGTCATCAGCGTGCAGGTCGAAGCGCTGAAAACGAGCGTTCCCTGGAGCTTGTTGTCGATGACGACGTTGCCCTGCGAGTCGAGGACCTTCGTATACGTCCTGCTCTTGTTGTGGATGCCGCCGTTGGTGAACGTGGTATACGCGCTCGCCATCTCGCGCACAGTTAGACCGATCGTCGTGGCGCCGAGCGCGAGAGGCGCTATATTGATGTCGGACATCGTCATGCCCCTGGAATTCGTATACGATTCAACGAGGTTCTTGATGCCGAGCTTCAGCAGATACTGATACGACCGTTCGACCGTGACCTTCATCATGACCTTGACGGCGACAGTGTTCAGCGACTGCTCGACCGCGTATCTGATGTTGACTAAGCCCTGATTGTCGAAGTTGACGTTCTGCGGCCATGCCTTTCCGTTGACCTTTGAGACCGGCATATCGTCGTAAACCGAACCCCAGGTTATAAGCCCGAGGTCGAGCGCCGGACCGTAAGTCGACAGCGGTTTGATCGACGAACCGGGCGATCTCTTCGCCTGCGTCGCAAGGCACAGGATCCTGCTCTGCGTCTTTTCACCGCGGCGTCCGATGATGCCGAGGCAGTCGCCGGTGTACGGGTCGCATACGACCATCGCGGACTGAGGCTGTATTACCGAATTCTTTTTCTGTTTCGGGAATATGCTGTCGTCTTTATAGCATTCTTCAAGTATGCTCTGCACTTTATGATCCATGCAGATATACACGCGGTAGCCGCTCGAGAACACGAGGTTGGAGGCGATCTCGCGCGTCACGTGATTCATCTCCATTATATCGTCGATAAGGTCTTCGATGACCGCGTCGATATAGTCAGACGATACGTGCGCCGTCGATTTCTCGTCCTCCGCGTTTTTCGGGGGCGTGTAGATATCAAGCGGTTCGTCCCACGCTTCCTCGAACTCCTCTTCGGTTATCTTGCCGTACTGGAGCATCGTTTTAAGAACGGTGTTGCGGCGTTCGAGGTTGTATTCCGGGTTCTGGATCGGGTCGTATTTCGTGGGATACTTGATGATCGAAGCCAGCGCCGCGCCTTCGACAAGCGTCAGCTCCTGGACTTCCTTGTTGAAATACGTCTTCGCCGCGGTCTTAATGCCGTAGCACCCCTGCGAAAGATAGATCGTATTCAGATAATATTCAAGTATCTCCGTTTTATCGAGTTTCTGTTCGAGATACAGCGCGCGGAACATCTCCTGGACTTTTCGCTGTATCGAATATTCGTCGTCTCCCGTGATGTTCTTGACGAGCTGCTGCGTTATCGTCGAGCCGCCGAACGACCCGGACGAAAACAGGAAGTTCTGTACGGCGCCGAGCGTTCTGTACCAGTCGACGCCCTGATGATCCCAGAATCTGTGGTCCTCGATCGCGACGAAAGCGTCGATCACGTGATCGGGCACGTCGCGTACGGATACCCAGATGCGGTTTTCACCGCCGTGGATGCGCTCGTCTTCGAGCTCGACTTCGTTCCCTTCCTCGTCGATATAGAAGAACATCGTCGTGCCGTCCTGCTCGGTTCTCAGAATATCGACGTCGAGCGTCGGATCGATGTTGTTCTTGAGATAAAACACGAAAACGATCCCGCAGATCATCGCGGTGATTATACCGATGACGATCACGGTGATTATTATATTCAGTATATAGGACAGAAGCCTCGCGGCAAAATGCAGCGACAGCGACAGCGCGCGTCTTAACGCTTTGCCCCAGTAGATATGATATCCGCGCTTCTCGTCGCGCTTCGCGCGCCTTTCCGCGGCTTTACGGCGCGCATCCTTTATTTTCTGCACCGTTTTTTTGAAAAACGAGCCTATTGCAGAAAAAACTTTTCCAGCGCCCTCAAAAAACTTGTTTATAATATCACCTCCGAAAAAAGTGAAAACGTCGTTTGTACTGTTCTGTTATTCTAACACCGCACCGGCGGTTTTTCTATATAGTATTTTAAATTTTATATGAATTCGGTCTCAGCGCACGTTGTCGGCCCCGCATATATCGCACAGTGCTTTCCGCAGCCCTTCCGTGATCTCGACCGGCGCCGGATGGCGGAAATACTCGCCGCGCTCCGCGTCGTAAAGATACGCCGCCTCCGACGCGCCGTAGCCCTCGTATACCGAGAACAGCGCTTTAATTCTTTTAAGCGGCGGATATTTCGCCTCGTCGGTCGACGGGACGCGGACGAATATGCGCCCGCCTTTTCTCTGCTTCTGAGGCTGCGGTTCCGGTCTGCGCTCCTCGTATCTGCCGTCCGGGATCAGCGGCAGAAGCGAATCGCAGAGCAGCTTCGCCGTCTCCTCCTCCCGGCGGCTGACGGTGCCGACCGCCCAAACGGGCATATCCTTTGAAAGTATCCCGGCGCACTTTTCGTAAACCTTCGGGAACAGGATAAGCTCCATTTCGGCGTATCTGTCCTCTACCGTCACGAACGCCATGTCGTCGCCCTTTTTTGTACTCTTGACGGTCACGCGGGTGATTATGCCGCAGACCGTGACTTTTTTGCCGTCGTATTCAGATTCGCATTCATCGCCGTCGGCGTCCGAGAACGACGACACTATCGTCGATATATCGGCGGGCGAGATCGCCGCGCAGTGCTTTTTGTAACCGTCGAGCAGATGACCGGTGAAGTAATATCCGGTCGCCTCTTTTTCGAGGCTGAGCAGATCGGCAAACGAGAATTCCGGTATATCAGGGTAATCGGTCTCGCCTCTAATCTCTTCGCCGCCCGACATCGAGAACATGTCCATCTGGCCGGTCATGCTCTTTCTCGCGGCTGCCTGCTCCTTTTCGAGCAGTTCCGCGTAAACGGCGAGCATTTTGCTGCGGTATACGCCGAAGCAGTCGAACGCGCCGCTCTTGATCAGCGCTTCTATCTGCTTGCGGTTACTGTCGTAAGGCGCCATCCTGCGGATGAAATCGGATAGCGACGCGAATTTTCCGTTCTCTCTTTCCTCAATTATCTTCGACACGAAAACGCCGCCGACGTTTTTGATCGCGAGAAGTCCGAACCTGATATTCTTTATGTCTCCGCTTCTGACGACGTGGTAGTTCACGCCGCTCTCGTTTATATCCGGCGGCAGGACTTTTATGCCGCGCTTCGCGCATTCGCTTATATATTCGGACGTCTTCTCCACGCTGCCGAGCACGTTCGTCAGAAGCGCGGACATATACTCGGCGAAATAATGGCATTTCAGATACGCCGTGCGGTACGTCAGAAAAGCGTACGACGCCGCGTGCGATTTGTTGTAGGCGTATCCGGAGAAGGATTCCATCTGCGAGAACAGCTCGTCGGCGTCCTCCGCCTTCATCCCGAGCCTTACGGCGCCGGGGATCACGATCTTTCCGTCCTCGACCTCGCCGTTGACGAATATATCGCGCTGCTGTTTCATCTTCTCGGCGTCGGCTTTCTTCATCAGACGTCTGACCACGTCGGCGCGGCCGAACGAATAACCGGCGACCGTGCGGAAAAGCTGGAGCACCTGCTCCTGATAGACTATGACGCCGTAGGTGACGTCGAGTATCGGTCCGAGCTTGTCGGATACGTACGAAATACGCGACGGATCGTGGCGGTTCTCGATGAACGTCGGTATGTTCTTCATCGGGCCGGGACGGTACAGCGCGATGACGGCGATCACGTCGTCGAAGCAGTTGGGGCGCAGCTGCATCAGCACGCGCCTCATGCCCTCGCGCTCGAGCTGGAAAACGCCGCCGGTGTCGCCGGAGCTTATAAGCTCGAAAGTCTTTTTGTCGTCGAGCGGCACGCGCGAAACGTCGAAGCCCGGATCGTATTCGCGGATCTGCCGCTCCGTTTCGGCGATTAGCGAAAGATAACTGATGCCGAGAATATCGAACTTCACGAGCCCGACTTTCTCCGACATGTCCTTGTCGTACTGCGTAAGCGTCACGTCGCCGCTGACGGCGAGAGGGACGTATTCCCACACCGGTTTTTCGGTTATTATAACGCCGGCGGCGTGCGTCGAGATATTTCTCGGCTTGCCCTCGACTGACATGGCGTTGTCGATAAGCGTCCTGACCTTCGGATCTTCCTCGTAACGGGCGCGCAGCTCCGCGCCCTCCTTCGATTTCAGCACGTCCGCGATCGAGCGAGCCCAGACGAGCTCCTCGTCCTGATCTCCGTTCTCGTCCTCGGTCTCCGAGGTGATGCGGCGCGGTATAAGCTTGGCGACCGCGTCGGTGTCAGCGACTGACATACCCATTGCGCGCCCTACGTCCTTCACCGCGGCGCGCGCGGCGAGCGTACCGAACGTGACTATCTGGCTGACTCTGTCACGTCCGTATTTATCGGTTATATAGTCAATCACGCGGTGTCTGTCCGTGTCGGCAAAATCGACGTCGAAATCGGGCATCCCTTTGCGTTCTGGGTTCAGGAACCTCTCGAACATCAGCCCGTAGCGGATCGAATCCACGTCCGTTATCCCAATCAGAAACGCAACTATGCTGCCGGCGCCGGAGCCTCTTCCGGGACCGGTCGTTATGCCGTGAGTCTTCGCGTATCCTACGTAGTCTCCGACGATCAGATAGTATTCGTTGAAGCCCATCCTGTCGATCACGGACAGCTCGTATTCTATGCGCTCCAGATATTCTTTTTCGTCGTGTTCTTCCGTATAAACGAGCGTTTCGTCGTCGAGACGCCTTTTTAGTCCCTCATACGTCAGTCTGCGCAGGCAGGTCTTCGGATCTTCGCCCGTCTGCGGCGTATATCTCGGCAGATGCAGACGGCTGAAATCCATTTCAAACGTGCACATATCCGCGATCTTCTGAGTGTTCGCCACGGCCTCGCTGTTCTTGCCGAATATCCGCTGCATCTCCTGTTCGGATTTCAGATAATACTCGTCGGTGTCGAATCCTATCGGGCGGCCGTCCTGGATGACGCTTTTCGTCTGTATACAGAGCAGGATCGCCTGCGCGTCGGCGTCGCGGCGGCTGATGTAATGCGCGTCGTTCGTCGCCGCCGTCGGTATCCCGGTATCCTCGGAAAGCCTGATGAGCTCCCTCATCGCGTTCTCTTCATCCTCGGAGCCGTGGTCCTGAAGTTCAAGATAGAAATTCCCTTCGCCGAACAGGCGGTTGAGCCACAGAGCGTATTCCTTCGCTCTTGCGTAATCGCCGCGCAGAAGCATCCTCGGGATGAAGCCGGCGATGCAGCCGGAAAGACATATAAGTCCCTCCGCATGCTCGGACAAAAGCTCGTTGTCGACCCTCGGCTTTACGTAAAAGCCTTCCGTATATCCTTTTGAAACGAGATAGATCAGGTTTTTATATCCCGTCTCGTTTTTGCAGAGCAGGATAAGGTGGTTATAAGCGTCGTCGCGTTTGCGGTCGAACCGCGTTTCCGGCGCAACGTACACTTCACAGCCGATGATCGGTTTTATCCCCTCCGCCTTGCAGGCGCAGAAAAAC
>JAFZRM010000037.1 GCA_017619885.1 Clostridia bacterium
CTGCGTTCGATAGCTAAATTGTCCCATAGGGACAGCTAAATTAAATTCGCCTTTTTCAGCTCGGCAAAGCCGAATTTAGCTTGCGAAGCAAATTTAGCTGGGCGAAGCCCAATTTAGCTCGCCGCAAGGCGAATTTAGCTGTGGTGTACTTCCTTACGAAGTACACCGCGACGGCGAGGTTTTTTGTTCCGGGGTATTGACAACGTAACAATGTTATGATATAATGCAGTCGTAACAATGTTACGGAGGTGATTTGATGAATGAAAATGAAATGATCTCAAAAAAAGACCTTCTGCAAAGATACGGCATTTCATACGGTGCGCTGTACCGGTGGAAGCGCATGGGGCTGATCCCGGACGACTGGTTCGTCAAAACCGCGTCGATCACGGGTCAGCAGACTTTCTTCCCGCGCAGGCTCGTATGCGAGAGGATCGAGCAGATAATGGGGATGAAAGACGGCGTTTCATTATCAGAGCTTGCAGACAGTTACAAAGAAAAAGAAGAAAAAGAGTCGTATCTGACCGTCACGACGGATTTCGGCACGACGAAATTCAGGATGAGCGAGATACGAAAAGTGTACGTTACAAACGAGACCGGAACCACGGTGTTAATTGAAAGGAATGGTGAAATATAATGAATATAACAGGAAGCGGAACGATACAGGGCGGAGATTATAACGAAGGGATTCATATTTCAGGCAGCGGGATCATAAACGGACGTACGAGATGTACGGAACTGCACGTCTCCGGCGCCGTCAGCGCAAACTCCGGATTTGAGTGTACCGGTGAAATACACGTCTCGGGCTCCGGTAAGTTTGAAGACGTCAAAGCTGCGGCCGTGCACGCGTCAGGCTCGTTCATCGCAAAATCGCTTGACGTCGGCGGAGAGCTCAGATCGTCGGGATCATGTAAAATCAAAGAAAAGCTGAACGCGAACGATGCGCATATCTCCGGTTCTTTGTCGGCAAATGAAGCGAAATTCTGCACCGCAAAGATTAGCGGCAGATTCGACTGCGAAGGCGACGCGGAGGCTGAAGAATTCCTCATAAGCGGTCCGGTTTTTATAAAAGGGCTGCTGAACGCCGAAGACGTTACGATCAAGCAAGGTTTCAGAAGATTCACCAACGTCATAAACAGCATCGGCGGAACGACGATCCGGATAGAATTAAGAGAAGACGCGCACGGACCGCTCGGCAAAAACGTCGCGAAAACGACAGTTAAAGAGTCGATCGAGGGCGACGCGATATTCCTTGAAAACACGGAATGTCCGCTCGTTGTCGGCAACAACGTCATAATCGGCGGGGGATGTAAGATCGGAAAAGTACAGTACGGCAACAACTTCAGCCGTGACGACTCTGCTGAAATCGGTTTTGTCGAGAAAATATGAATTTATGAAAACGATCCCGGGTCAAGCCTTGACATCGGGATCATTTTCTGTTATAATACTCAAAACGATTACGGAAAGGAGACCGCGCGATGATACAGATCTCAAAATTCGGCGGACATATTGCGCGCGCATTTGAGTCGGTCGGCGTTGCTGCCGGCGATATCGAAGTGTTCTGCGCGACTGATCTTGACAGTTCGTTTATGCGCGCGGACACTCTGATCGCCGTGACCGCGGAAAAAACATACGTGCTTGAGGGCGTCGTTACTGTAAGCGGCAGACCCGGCAGGGAAGTAACGAAAGAATTTGCAATCAAAGCGTCGCACGAATACGATAACGATAAAATCAAAGATCTTGCCGTTGAAGAACTCGTTTCGACAGCGATGCTGACGTGCAGCTTCGACGGCGAGCCGAAGATAATTGCCTGCATGACGAAAAACTCGCTGCGCGACGCGCGGATCTTCGTCAAATACGCCGCCGGACCGATAGAAAAGAAAGAAGTAAAGATCGACGACGAGGATTTCAAGGACGAGAGGTTCTGCCCGAAATGCGGCAGAAGATACCCGGATCCGGAGAGAAAGATCTGCCCGCGCTGCATGGAAAAATCAAAGTTTTACAAGCGGCTTTTCGAGTTTTCCAAGGCGTACAAAAAGCAGATGCTGACGGTCCTCATATGCCTTGCGGCGCTTAGCGCGCTCGGCGTCATCGCGCCGTACGTTTCAACGTCTTTCTTCTACGATAAAGTCTTAACGCCGGAGTCAAAATGGTACGGACAGCTTCTGTTTGTGCTCGCTCTCGTCGTGCTGCTCAAACTCGCGTCGCTGCTCGTAAATGCCGTTACCGGGATCATATCGGCAAGAGTTTCGGGCAAGGTCACGTACGATCTTAAAAAGACGATATTCTCATCTATCGAGCGGCTGTCGCTGTCGTTTTTCACGGCGCGGCAGACCGGCGGGCTGATGAATCAGATAAACAACGACTCGAACACGATCTACTGGTTCTTCTGCATGGGCGTGCCGGCGTTTCTGAAAAACTCGGTGCAGATGATCGCGGTATTCGTGATAATGTTCATAATGGATCCGGTGCTAGCCGCGTTCTCCGCGGTGATAATCCCGCTTTTCGCGTACATAGTGTACAGGATATTCAAAAAAATGACCTCGCTTCACGCGAAAACGTACGCAAGCTCGCGTGCGCTCAACAGTGCGCTGTCCGACAATCTCGCGGGCTTCCGCGTCGTAAAAGCGTTTTCACGAGAAAAGGAGGAGACCGCAAGATTCGACCGCGCGTCATACCGTCTCGCGCGCGACTCAAGAAACGTCACGTTTTTCAACAACACTGCATTCCCGTTCGCGTCGTTTATAATGTTTTTGTCAAACATCATTGTGTGGGGCGTAGGCGGCTGGATGGTAATAACCGGAAAAAGCGGAATGACTTACGGCACGCTTATGGCGTTTCTCGCGTATGTCGCTCTGATGAACGAGCCGATGTACATGCTCGTCGATATGGTCTACTGGTTTTCAGACTGCACGAACGCCGCGCAGAGACTTTTTGAGATCGCGGACGCGGAGCCGGACGTGCGTGAAAGAGAAGATCCCGTCAGACTTACTGAAATGAAAGGGCACGTAGAATTCAAAGACGTTGAATTCTCGTATATCAAAGGCAAAAAAGTGATCGACGGCGTATCGTTCGAGGTCGACGCCGGACGCTGTATCGGCATCGTCGGTCACAGCGGGGCGGGAAAAAGCACGATCGCGAATCTGCTGATGAGGCTGTACGACACGGACGCGGGGCAGATACTGATAGACGGCGTGAACATCAAAGACCTGTCTTTTGACGAACTGAGAAAGAACATCGGCATCGTGTCGCAGGAAACGTATCTGTTCGTCGGCACGATAGCCGAAAACATCAGATACGCGAGATCCGACGCGACTTTCGAGGACGTCGTTGCGGCGGCGAAGATCGCCGGCGCGCATGAATTCATCGTCAAGCTGCCGGATGGTTACGATACGAAGATAGGCTTCGGTTACAAGGATCTTTCAGGCGGCGAAAAACAGCGGATATCAATCGCCCGCGCGGTCCTGCTCGATCCGAAGATCCTGATTCTCGACGAGGCGACAGCGGCGATGGACACGCAGACGGAGCGTAAAATACAGCACGCGCTGAGACTGCTCTCAAAAGGCAGAACGACGATAATGATCGCTCACCGCCTCTCGACGCTTCGCGATGCGGACAAACTGATAGTGTTAGAAAACGGAAAGATGCCGGAGAGCGGCACACACGACGAGCTGATACACAAAAAAGGCATATACTACGATCTATACAGACTTCAGCTCGAGGCGCTGAAAAATATCGGTGTGGAGGAGTAAAATGGAAGAGAAAACAAAAATATCTGAAATAATAAAAATCGAATATCTTACCCCGTCCGACGCCGAATTCAGCGAAAACGGCGGCATGATAACGATGAAGCTCACAAAAGACGGCGAGACAAAGGACGTCGGGCGTGTGTTTCTGCACAGGTGTTTTCCGCACGAGACGGAAGACGGTTTCATCTCCGTGCTCGACCGTGACGGAAACGAGCTCGGGCTGATCCGCGACGCCGGCGATTTCGGCGAGGAAGTCAAAGCTCTGATCGAACGCGAGCTCGGACGCAGATACCGCGTATTCATCATCAAAAAGATTAAGTCCGTCAACGAAAAATACGGCTATTCATACTGGAAAGCCGAGGACGAATCTGGCGAGCTTGAATTCACGGTCCAGGATACTTACAGAAGCATCACGAAAATCGACGACGACAGGATATATATATCGGATATCGACGGGAACAGATACGAGATTCCGTCGCTTTCCGCGCTCGACAGAAAAAGCTTCAAGAGGATAGAACTGTTCCTGTAACGGAGGTGATATTTTGAAAAACAGAATATTGTCGCCGGAGCAGAAAAAACTGAGGCTTTATAAAAGTCTTCCTCACGAAGGGCTTTCCGGGGCTTTTATCACCGCGTTTTCATTCGACGCGGACGAAGACGGCAACAGGACCGACGGCGCGGTTATAATAACGGAAGAAACTGTCGCCGTTTATGAAAACGGTAACAGACAAAAGCTGTTCCGTATAGCCGACTGTGAGAAATTCGAGTTCATACGGCTGATCGGCGCGTCGGAGTTAACCGTTACCGACGGCGACGGCGAGCATCTTATTTGCCGAGCCTCAGATTCTTCGCGTGAACTGCTTTCAAAGAACGCCAAAAGGCTTCAGCAGCTCAAAGAGACCGGAGCGTATAAAGACGATTCGGAACTCAGATTTAGCCGCGTTTGTCCTAAATGCGGCAGGACTCTCGGCACCGGACTCACCGTCTGCGCAAAATGCGCCGACAAAGGCAGTATGATAAAACGTCTGCTAAAGCTCGCCTCGCCGTATAAATGGTATATAATTATATCCGTCATGCTGTTTTTCGCGGGCTTCGCCGTCAGCGTCGCCGGACCGTACGTCAACAAGCTTTTGGTTGACGGCTATATCGATTCTGCCGAAGCGAAAAGCGCGGTCAGCGCAGGCGGCGCGGCTGCCGTATTCCCGGGATTCATCCTGACGGTTCTTCTGATGCTCGCGCTGAGGCTTGCGTCGTACGTAATAAACGCGCTGCGCAACCTGTCGATCATGCAGGCGGGCACGGGCTTTATCGTTGATCTGCGAAGAGTCGTATTTGAAAAGATCCAGAAAATGTCCGTAAGAACGCTCACCCGCCGCACGTCCGGCGAGCTGATGAGGCGCGTAACCGGCGATACGGCGCAGATCGAGAATTTCATAGTCGGTCAGATGCCGAACATAATCCAGCAGGCGCTTCTTATGATCGCGATAAGCGTTATACTGTTTATCTACGATCCGTTCCTCGCGTTTCTGATACTCGTTCCGGTACCTGTTTGTATATTCGCTATATGGTTTGCAAACGAATTCTTCCGCAAGATCTATTCGCGCCAGTGGGAAGCGGAATCGAGATCAGGTTCGGTCCTTTACGATATCTTTTCCGGGATCCGCGTCGTGAAAGCGTACCGCACGGAGAAGAAAGAGTTCGAAAGATTCGACAAAGCAGTTTCGGAGGAACGCGATATAGCGATAAAGAACGAGACCGTATTCAACGTAGTCGACCCGGTCTTCACGTTCGTACTGAATATCGGCAGCCTGCTTCTGATGTACTATACCGGCTCGCGTATACTCGGCAGGACGATGACGCTCGGCGACGCGGCGATGCTTTCTTCATACGTCGCGCTGATATACGGTCCGATAGACTGGATCGCTTATCTGCCGCGCCTTCTGACGCGATCCGTCACGTCGATCGTCAAGATATTCGACGTGATCGACGAAAAGCAGGACGTCGCAGACGCCGAAAACGCGATCGAAAAAGAGATCGACGGGAATATCGAGATAAAAGATCTGACATTCGGTTACGACGAAGGCACGGACGTGCTGAAGCACGTCGACCTGAAGATCAAAAAAGGCGATATGGTCGGCCTCGTCGGTAAGTCCGGCGTCGGAAAATCGACGCTGATAAACCTTATAATGCGTATGTACGATCCCGACGCCGGCGTGATAACCGTCGACGGAGTGGATCTTAAGGAATACTCTCAAAACAGTCTGCGCAGTCAGATCGGCGTCGTGCTTCAGGAGACTTTCCTTTTCAAAGGCACGATCTACGACAATATCGCGTACGCACGGCCCGGATGCGATAAAGAGACGGTGCTCGCGGCGTCGAAGGCCGCCGGCGCGCATCAGTTTATCGTAAAGCTCCCCGACGGATACGATACCGTGATCGGCGAAAACGGCCATACACTCTCAGGCGGCGAGCGTCAGCGCATTTCGATCGCTCGGGCGCTTCTGCACGATCCGAAAATACTGATACTCGACGAGGCGACCGCGTCGCTTGACACGGAGACGGAGAAGAACATACAGGACACGCTGCAAAAGCTGATAAAGGACAGAACGACGATAGCGATAGCGCACCGTCTGTCGACTCTTCGCAACGCAACGTTTCTCGTAGTGCTTGATAAAGGCACCGTCGTCGAGGTCGGTACGCATGATGAGCTCATGCGCAAAAAGGGGATATATTTCGACCTCGTTATGGCTCAGCGCCAGATGTCGAGCAGAAAGGAAAAAGAGGTGGCGGCGCAATGAAAAGCAAGGTACGCCTGATCCGCGCGTTATGGGTAGTCCTTATGGTGTTATACGCCCTTTCCTTCGTGTTCTTCATCATAGTGATGAATCACTGCGGCATCACCTCGCCGTACCTCGGACAGCTCGCAAAATCGGCTTATATTTCCGTCCCGATCGTTATCGCTCTGGGCGTATTCGTGATAAAGAGCATGGTTGACAACGAGCCGGTGAGACCGTGCATCGAAGTGCCGTTCCTTATCCTAACGCTTCCGGTGATAATCGTGCCCGTCGCGGCGCTTATACGCTTGTTGTAAGAGGGGTGTGAGATGAAAAACGTAAAAAACGCCTTGTGGGTGGCGCTGATAATATCGTACATCCTGCTCATATTCATCTTTACTTATTTTCTGCAGCTGCAGAGCGAGGCGTATCCGTGGTGCAAAGCCGTATCGAAGATAACGTATATCACCATCCCGTTCGTGATAATCATGTTCATCCTCGTGATAATAAACATGTATCAGGACAAAAAGACGGAGCCGGGCATAAAGATACCGCTTTTGGTACTGACTCTGCCCGTTATTACGGTTTCGGTCATATTTTTGATAAGCAGAATTTTTTCGATATAAGACTTGACAAACAAAAAGATATATGATATAATCCGCATATCTGCTATGATGAAGACAGTAACGTATGCAATGGAGAGCATCAGCGAGCCGTGTACGGTGTGAGACGGCAGCCCGCCGCGTACGTGAAGATCACTTCGGAGCAGCATACCGAAAGGAAACGAGTAGGCTATGCCGTATCCTCCGCGTCAGTGAGGGAGCATATGTTTGTATGTTTTATGATAATGTATAACTATGCTCTCATTTTGTAATGAGAGCATTTGTATTTAAGGAGTTATTATGTACAGCAAGGTCGACACGTCACTTGACTTCGTATCCCGCGAGAAAGCCGTTCAGGATTTCTGGGAGCAAAACAAGATATTCGAAAAGAGCATGAAGCTGCGTGAAGGCGCGCCGGATTACACGTTCTACGACGGACCGCCTACGGCAAACGGCAAGCCGCATATCGGCCACGTCCTGACGCGCGTCATAAAGGACATGATCCCGCGTTACAGAACGATGAAGGGCTATCACGTTCTGCGCAAAGCCGGATGGGACACTCACGGTCTGCCGGTCGAGATCGAGGTGGAAAAACTGCTCGGGCTTAACGGTAAAGATCAGATAGAACAGTACGGGCTCGAGCCGTTCATCAAGAAGTGCAAGGAATCCGTATGGAAATACAAGGGTATGTGGGAGGATTTCTCCGGCACAGTCGGCTACTGGGTCGATATGGACAACCCTTATATCACATACGACGACAATTACATCGAATCCGAATGGTGGGCGCTGAAAGAAATATGGAACAAAGGGCTTTTGTATAAGGGCTTCAAGATAGTTCCGTACTGCCCGCGCTGCGGCACGCCGTTGTCGTCGGCAGAGGTTTCTCAGGGCTACAAGACCGTAAAGGAACGCTCCGCGATCGTCCGTTTCAAAAGCAAGGACGAAGACGCGTATTATCTCGTATGGACCACGACGCCGTGGACGCTTCCGTCAAACGTCGCGCTCTGCGTGAACCCGACTGACACGTACGTAAAGGCAAAATGTGTCGACGGTAATACGTATATAATGGCGAAAGCGCTGCTCGATCAGGTCCTCGGAAAGCTTGCCGAAAACGGTGAAAAAGCATACGAGATACTTGAGGAATTTGCCGGCAAAGACCTTGAATATAAGGAATACGAGCCACTGTTCAACTGCTCCAAAGAAGTTTCGGACAGGCAGGCCAAAAAGGGATTTTTCGTGACGTGCGATACCTACGTCACCATGTCCGACGGTACCGGTATCGTCCATATAGCGCCCGCTTTCGGTGAAGACGACGCGAACGTCGGCAAGAACTACGACCTGCCTTTCGTTCAGCTCGTCAACGGCAAAGGCGAGATGATAGGCGGCGCACCCGGCGAAGGTCTGTTTGTCAAAAAGGCTGATCCGCTAATACTGAATCTGCTGAAAGAAACCGGAAAACTGTACGACGCGCCGAAATTCGAGCACGAATATCCGCACTGCTGGCGCTGTGACACGCCGCTCATATACTACGCTCGCGAATCGTGGTATATCAAAGAGACCGCCGTCCGCGACAATCTGCTGAAAAACAACGACACGGTAAACTGGATCCCCGAATCGATAGGCAAAGGCCGCTTCGGCAACTGGCTTGAAAATATCCAGGACTGGGCGATCTCGCGCAACAGATACTGGGGCACGCCGCTCAACATCTGGGAATGCGAATGCGGAAATCTCGAGTGCATAGGATCCCGCGCTGAGCTTGCCGGGATGACCGGCGATCCCGAAACTGTAAAAGTTGAGCTGCACAAGCCGTATATCGACGCCGTAACGTTCAAATGCCCGAAATGCGGGAAGGAAATGCACCGCGTACCCGAGGTCATCGACTGCTGGTTCGACTCCGGCGCGATGCCTTTCGCGCAGTGGCATTATCCCTTTGAAAACAAGGAGCTGTTCCACAGACAGTTCCCGGCGGATTTCATATCCGAGGCGATAGACCAAACGCGCGGATGGTTCCACTCGCTCATGGCGGAATCCACGCTGCTTTTCGATCAGAGCCCGTATAAAAACGTCATCGTCCTCGGCCACGTTCAGGACGAAAACGGCCAGAAGATGTCAAAATCCAAAGGCAACGCAGTCGACCCGTTCGAGGCGCTGAACGCCTACGGCGCGGACGCGATCCGCTGGTATTTCTACAGCAACAGCGCGCCGTGGCTGCCCAACAGATTCAGCAAGAACGCCGTCGTCGAAGGTCAGCGTAAATTCATGGGAACGCTGTGGAACACATACGGCTTCTACGTGCTTTACGCCGATATAGACGGCTTCGATCCCACGAAGCACAAGCTCGAATACGACAAGCTCCAGGTCATCGACAAATGGGTCCTTTCTAAGCTTAACACGCTTATAAAGACAGTCGACACGCATCTGGAAAACTACAGGATCACCGAGACTGCGAGGGCGATGGAGAAATTCGTCGACGAGTTGTCGAACTGGTACGTGCGCCGCTGCCGCGAGCGCTTCTGGGCGAAGGATATGACGGACGATAAGATCGCCGCGTATATGACGCTTTACACGTGTCTTGTGACGTTCGCAGAACTGTCCGCGCCGCTGATCCCGTTCATGGCGGAGCAGATATATCAGAATCTCGTAAAGAATCTCGACTCCGACGCGCCGGAATCGGTACATCTTTGCGATTATCCCGAAGCCGACGAGTCGATTATCGATCCCGAACTGGAAAAGACGATGGACGAGGCTGTCAACATAGTTTCGCTCGGCCGCGCCTGCCGCAACGCCGCGGTTATAAAGAACCGCCAGCCGCTTTCGAAGATGTATATCAACGCGCCGGCGAAGCTCAACGAATTCTATACGGATATCATAAAAGACGAGCTGAACGTGAAGTCGGCTGAGTTCACGGATGATCTGAGAGCGTTCACGACTTACTCGTTCAAGCCACAGCTGAAGACGCTCGGCAGAAAGCTCGGCAAAAACATCAACGCTTTCCGCGAGTATCTAACTACGATCGACGGCAACGCCGCGATGGACGAGATAAACGCGACGGGCGGCCTGAAGGTAGCGCTTGACGGGCAGGAGATGTTCATAGAAAAAGAAGATCTGCTGATCGACGCGGCGAAAGTCGAAGGATATGAATCCGTATCGGATTTCGGCGTCACGGTAGTGCTCGATACGAAGCTGACCGAACAACTGATAGAAGAAGGCTTCGTACGCGAAGTCATCTCCAAACTTCAGACTATGCGCAAGGACGCAGGATTTGAGGTCATGGACAGGATAAACGTAACGCTTAAAGTCTGCGACAAGATAAGAGCGTACGTTGAAGCCAACATGGCGCAGATAAAGGAAGAAACGCTGTCAGAATCCGTATCCTTCACGGAGCCGAAAGGTTACGTCAAGGAATGGAACATCAATGGTGAGGACTCCGTCTTCGGCGTCGAAAGAATATAAAAATAAGAGCACCGTGATTCGGTGCTCATTTTTTTGTTTTTAGTCTATCAGCGCGCGGCTTCCGTCCTCGTCCGCCGGCATCGGCACGCCTTCTCTGAAATACGTTATACCGTGCTTTTTAAGCGTGCCGTACAGGATCTTCGCCTGTTCCGTGCTTTCTCTCATCCCGCGTTTGAGGTAGAGAAGCGCCGATCTGATCTGCTGAGCCGAGCGCTCGACCCGGTCGTAATGCTCGGCGTCCGCCGCCTCAAGCGCCTTGTCCCACAGCTCGCTCATTTCCGTGGCGAAGCCGAGCTCGATCTGACCGTCGTTGTTGACGGCGTGCAGCGTCTTGTCCGCTCTGTCGTATATGCCGAGGTGAAGCTCTTTCGCTTTCTCGCTCGTCTTGTCGATGTATTCTCTGATATACCGCCAGCCGTCGCCGTAATACAGTCGCAGGAACTCGTCCATGTTTTTATAATACTCCGCCTCGCTCATATACGGATCCCAGAGCAGTTTTGATATCAAGTACGCTCGCAGCTCGCCGAATTCCGCGGAATACGACTGACCGTTGCCTTGCTCGAACATGCCGATGACGTTATGCCGCGCGAAAAACTCCTCGTTGTCGCGCAAAACTTTCAGGTTCGGGAACGGATTGACGTAGTACAGAAAATCCGTCGTGTAATCCCAGATGAAGAGGTTTTTGCTTATCTTCGACCACGCTTCTATATCCGAGGCGAACTCCTTGTTTGCCGGACATTCCGATTCGAGCGGGTGGGCAAAACAGCATTCTATCGAGCAAAGCCGTATAATCACGTTATCGGCGGGTTTGATATGCTTCGGCGCTTTTCTCGTATATCTGTATGCGAGCGTGTCGACGTAAACGTCCGGGAATTCGTCTTTTATATCGTTTGCCACGCGGTTGACGAACGTCAGAAGCGACCCCATCGGCGTGCCCTCGGCGTCGTCGATTTTGCGGCAGTTTTCGCACTGACAGCCGAGCCCGCCGGGATACGAGTCGTTCTGAGAAACGGAGATGATCTTCGCCTTCGGGTTCTTTCTCAGAAGGTCTCTGACGTTGCCGATTACCTTTTCATAAACCGCGGGATCCGTAAGGCAGGGCTGCGCGTCGGGCGCAGTGCTCGTACCTGCGAGGCGGGGAAGCGTGTGAACGAATCCGCCGGCGTATAAGACCGACGAGATATACGGGCTGTCGGCGCGGCCGCCGGTGCCGTCGAGCTTGCGCCTCGCCGCGAATTTCAGCTCGAATGAATCATACCAGTACGTGTCGCGGTTGATGAACGGCGGAGTATACGTTTCGTTTATATCCGCCGGGATACCGACATCCGATACGCCGTTATGCGCGGTGATCTTTGACGACAAAAATCTGAATCCGAGTTTGTCTTCTATAAACGTATACACTCCGTATAAGACGCCGCTGTGAGTTTTACCGGAAATGTACAGCGCCGCGTCGTCGTATATCACGGCGTATCCGTCGTCGCCGAGAGTGTCTACCTCGGCTTTGACTTTATCCGTCTCGTTTACTCTGCCGACTCTGATCTCGTGGCTGAAAGCGCCCTTGCTCTGCATTTTTACAAGCCTTATCCCGCAGGCTGATTTTATGAAATCACACAGCTCCGACGCCGCGTACTCGTCGCCTTTGCCGTAAACTATTCTGTATTCCGATATATCGATCCCGGCGATCGTAAACGATTTTACCGGAAAATCCGCTCTTTTCATGTTACACCTCCGCTTTTTTCTATATTATAACAGTCAAATAACACCTTGTCAAGATTATTGTTAAATAATCGGTCTTGACTTTTTCTTACAGTTAGGTTATAATAGTAAAAATATTGTATAATCGGAACGATCTATGAATCCAACGCAAATAGCCGGTCAGATCGTCGGGCTCGTCGCCGCGGCGATCATGATCGTTTCATTCCAGTTCAAAAATACAATAAGACTTTTCATAATCCAGGTCTGCTCGACCGTGCTGTTCACGCTTCATTACGCGCTGCTCGGTCTCGGCGGAGATTCGACCGCGTTTGCGGGAATGGCGCAGAACTTTATCGGCTGCCTGTTCCGCGTGGTGATACTGCTGTCACAGAAGAACGAAAAACTCAAAAGCACGATCTCGCTCACGGCACTGTGCGCGATATCCACGGTCATCGCCGTGTTGACGTACAACGGCAGCATCGTAAGTTTGCTTCCGACGGCGGGCAATATCCTCTGCATGGGCATTTACTGGACGGAAAAGAAGAACGTTATCAGGCTCGGTCAGCTTGCCGTGGTATCTCCGTGCTGGCTTCTGTTCAACGTGTTCACGATGTCGATCTCGGGCATGATAACCGAAAGCTTCAACATAATCTCGATAATAGTCTATTACATCAGGATGAAGGCTGGCAAAAAAGATGAAACAGGCGAAAATAACGATAATAGGCAGTTATAACACCGATATAACGGTGAACGTCCCGCATCTGCCGCAGAACGGAGAGACCGTGATCGGCACGTCGATGAAATTCAACCCCGGCGGTAAGGGATCGAACCAGGCCGTCGCGGCACACAGAGCCGGCGCGGACGTCGTTTTCATCGCAAAAGTCGGCTGTGAAGGAATGGAGCAGACCGGCTTCGACCTCTACAAAAAAATCGGTATGCCGACGGATAATATCATCCGCGACGCGTCCGTCAGCACCGGTATCGCGACGATAGAAGTCGACGCTGTGACAGCCGAGAACCGCATAGTCGTCATTCCCGGGGCGAATATGAAGATCACAGCAGAAGATGTAAGGAAAAGGGAGGATCTGATCGCCCGCTCCTATATACTGCTGCTCCAGCTTGAAACGAGCAGAGAGGCGATTATCGAAGCCGTCCGGATCGCAAAAACGCACGGCGTCAAAGTCGTGCTGAACCCCGCGCCGTTTTCCGACGTCGTGTTTGACGTTATAAAAGACGTGGATATAATAACCCCGAACGAGACGGAAGCCGCGCTCATCGCGCCCGGCTGCGGCGGCGATCTGAGCCGTTTAGCGTCAGATATAATCGCAATGGGCTGTGACAACGTCATTATAACTGTCGGCTCACAGGGCTCGTATTATAAAGGAAAATTCGGTGAATTCACGGTCCCGGCAAAGAAAG
>JAFZRM010000038.1 GCA_017619885.1 Clostridia bacterium
CCTTTTTTTCGTTGTGTCCCTGCGGGACGTTCGGTGCGCTACGCGCTTTTGGGGACTCCCCGCCCCAACTAACGCCCCCAAACCCCCGCCTCCCCCCAAATGGTATTTGGGGCTTTTGGAAACGGGCCGTCGGGGGCGCCGTCTCCCCCCTACAGGCCTGCCGCGCGCCCCCTCAGATCTCTGATCTGCGGGAGGGGAACAGGGGGTTTGGGGGTATTTGAGGGGTGGGGACCCCCAAAGAATGTCGCGCAAGCGGCTCCTTTTTGTTGCGTTGACGGACGATCCGCCTCGTATTATTACCGATAAAAAAGCCCCGGAGGGATGCTCCGGGGTTTATCCTTATTCCGCCGTGTAGAACGCGGCGACGGCTTTATGCATATTGTAGACGTCGAGCTTGGCGACCACCTCGTACGGTGCGTGCATCGAGATGACGGGCACGCCGACGTCGACGGTGTCGATGTTCTTTTCGGATATGAACTTCGCCACGGTCCCGCCGCCGCCCTGATCGACCTTGCCGAGCTCGCAGGACTGCCATACAACGTTGTTGTCGTCGAATATTTTCCTTATCTTCGACACGTATTCACCGGAGGCGTCGTTCGTGTCGGATTTGCCGCGTGCGCCGGTGTACTTGCAGAGCGCTATTCCGGAATTGATCAACGCGGAGTTGTTTATCTCGTAAGCTCCGGCGAAATTCGGATCGAACGCCGCCGCGACGTCCGCGGACAGGCATATCGAATTGCTGCGGACGATGCGCTCGTTTTTGCAAAGCGACGCGGAGATGTCGGCGATTATATCGCAGAACGCGCTCGTCTTCATGCCGGTGTTGCCGTTGGAGCCCGTCTCCTCCTTATCGGCGAGTATGCTCATGACGGTCTTCTTCGGGTTTTGCAGTCCGAGTATCGCGGTGATCTCCGGATACGCGCAGACCTTGTCGTCGTGTCCGTACGCGGCGATCAGCGATCTGTCGAGTCCCACGTCGCGCGCCTTGTACGACGGTACCGCGCACAGCTCCGCGGACTGGAAGTCGTATTCGGTCATGCCGTATTTGTCGTTCAAAAGCTTGAGCAGGTTGAGCTTTATCGCCTCGGACGTCTCCGTGTCGAACGGCACGCTGCCGGAGAGCAGGTTGAGCTGTTCGCCGTCTATCGCGTCGCCGACGCTCTTCGCGTACTGGTCTCTCGCCAGATGCGGCAGGATATCGTTTACGTAGAACAGCGGATCGTCGTCGTCCTCGCCGAGTATCACGTCGACTTTTTTGCCGTCCGCCAGCGTCACGACGCTGTGTAGCGCGAGCGGTATCGCCGTCCACTGGTACTTCTTTATGCCGCCGTAGTAATGCGTCTTGATGAACGCCATTCCGCCCGCTTCATATACGGGGTTGGCTTTGATGTCAAGGCGCGGAGAGTCGATGTGCGCGGCGGTTATCGCCATGCCTTTTTCGAGATCTTCCGATCCTATTATGAAGAAATATACGCTTTTGCCGCGGTTGTCATAGTAGAATCTGTCGCCCGGCGCGACCTTCATGCCGAGCTTGTACTCGACGAAGCCCGCTTCCTTCGCCAGTTTAATCGAATACGCCGTCGCGTCGCGCTCGGTCTTAGCGTTGTCGAGGAATTTTTTGTATCCCTCGCAGTAATCGAATGCCGCCTCTTTCTCGTCGGGGCATTTTTCAAACGCCGATTTTTTCTTGTATACGAGCTTTTCCTTCAGCAGCTCGCCCGCCGATTTTTCTTTTTCGCTCATGGCAATACCTCTTTCTGTGCTTTTGATCGTATTTTATCACCTGATGACCCGCATGTCAAGGTATACGGCGAAGTATTTGTTTAAATTTCTGCATTTGGTAAAAAAACGCGGCGTAATGTCTTGACAAAACGGCCGAGTTAATATAAAATAGCGTCAGATACCTTATGAAATCAAAGAAAGGTGAAATAATATGAAGAAACTTTTATCAGCGGTGATAATCGCGGCGATGCTGTTTGCGGCGCTGTCGGTATTCGCCGCGGCGGCGAGCGAGCTGCCCTTCGATCTCGTCGCTCCGGCTTACCTGACGGCGTACTGGATGGAAGGAGGAGACTCTCCCACATCGACGAAGCTGACTTACAGCCTCAGCAACGACATGACGACCTTTTTCAAGAACAAGGAAAACGCGCATCTGAACGACACGATCGATCAGTTTATGAAAAACGCGGGCTGCGACGATATCTGGATGAACGTTCAGGTCGACTGGGCTCTTGACGACGTGAACGACAGCGTTTCCGGCTGGCATTACACGAAATACTGGGACGGCGACGAATATTTCGGTCTCGGTAAAGACAGCGAGGGCAACGCGCGCTGCAGCGATTGGGACGTTGTCGACTGCGGTCTGAACAACGCTACGGAAACCGTTCAGGATATATGGGTGACGCGCGGCGTACCGAACGACGACCGCTGGAACGGCAATCCCGAAACGCACACACCCGGCGTAAAGGATCAGTTGAGACCCGAACAGTACACCTACGACACCGCCAATGAAGAACTTCGCATCGACTACACGAAGCACACGATGTATTTCCGCGCGCGCTTTGTCGTTACCGTCAGAAACGACGGCTCCCCCGACAGGTATTATTTCTCCGAGTGGTCAAACATCGCGAGCGTCGGAAAGGACGCCGAAAAGCTCGGGGCGCTGACCAAGGACGATCTGGCCGCTCCCGTCATCACGAGCCTGCACATGACCGACAAGGAATTCAACGACAACCCGGTTGTCGCCTTCACGCTGACCGTCCCCGACGCCCTCATGGCGAACGCGACGAAGGTCGAGGCAAACGGCGGCTCGATAACGATCGAGGTATGGGCGCGCGTCAAAGGCGACAAGGAGTTTACACAGCTTCAGGGCGACTGGATAATAAAAGCGGGAGAGATGGAATCCGCCCTCTTCAACCTCGCGAACGAAAACCGTCCGAATGTTCCTAAGGACACTGTAATAGAGCTCCGCTGCCGCTACAGATACGACCATCCGAAATATTTTGACGGAGATATCTATTCCGACTGGTCGAAGACCATCTCCTTCGGCACCGACGACATAGGCTATGATCCGGGAAATCTGTCGACGGGTACCGGCGACCCGACGGACCCGGACGGAAATAAAAAGACCTGCCCGATCTGCCACTTCTGCCCGCAGCCTCTCGGCCTCTGCATATTCATATGGCTGCTGATAATCATCATTATCATCGTCATTATCATCATAATCTTCGCCGTCGCGAAAAAGAAGAAGAAAAAACAGAACTGACGGCAGACAACAAAACTCCGCGCGCCCGGATGAGCGCGCGGAGCTTTGTTTTTATTTCTTTTTCTTCTTCGCACGCAGTGCGATGATGAGCGCCGCGGCGGCCGTCGCCGCGCCCGCGATCACGGCGGGGATCAGAAACGACGGCTTTGATCTTTCCGTGTTTTCCTCCGCGGTATCCGTCGCGTCGCGTCCGGCCGTTTCCGGCGCGTCCGTCACGGGTCCGGCATCAGTCGTCTCGTCCGGCGGCGTTTGCAGTCTGCCGTTCGTGTCCATGTCGTAGACCGTCAGATATTCGATCAGCGTGCTGCCGTTCGTGAAGAACTCCATTCCGTCGTTCTTCATATCCGAGTATACGAGGCCCGCGACCGCCGCCTCGCCGCCGTTGCCGTAGACGTCGAAGCAGATGCGGTCGAGCATTACGCGCAGCGTGATCCTGCCGTCGGCGTCCTCCGTCAGTTCGGGCTCGTAGACGCCGAGATAAGAGCCGTTTCCGCTCTTGTTCTTGTCGACGTACAGCTTGCCCGCCGCGCGGTCGTACCGTATCACGAGCTCCTGGCCGCCCGCGTTTTTGCCGGTACGGACCCGGAAGCCGAATTCCGTCGCGTCGCCGGGTACGATCGAGGCGACTATGTCACAGCAGGTCGATCTGATGCCGTCGAGGACGTTGCCGGAATCGGGCGCAACGGTCTTGTTCTCGATCGAGAACAGCACGTCGCCGCGCTGCGCGTCGACCTCTTCGACCGGGTAAGAGAACAGTCTGATTTGTCCGTTGACCGTGCGCAGACTGTGCTGTACCGGGATCGACTGCGCGGAATTCCAGTGCTTGTCCTCCCAGTAATGCGACGGATCGCGCAGCCAGCTTATCGACACGCGCCGCCCCTTCGGATCGGCGGAGAACGTCTGCGTCGCGTACGTTTCCGGCGCGGGGTTGCCCGGTCCCTGGTCGGCTATGCCGTTCAGCGCGTAGATCTTTTCCGTTTCGGGCACATACATGACCGTGTCGGCGCCCGTTTTTTCCATGTGACCGATGATATAGACTATACCGCCGCCGGTGTAGACCCATTTTACGTTGTTTTCGTCGCCGTCGACCGGGAGCGGATAAAGGTCGGGACATTCGGAATCGAAGTGATTGCCGTCGACGCCGACGGGCCTGCCGCAGCTCTTCCAGTTTTTCAGGTCGTGCGAGGTGAAGACGTTCAGCTCGCCGACGGTGACCATCACCCAGATACCGCCGCCGTCCATCGTTTCATCTTCATACCAGAAGACTCTCGGGTCGCGCAGACCGCCGCCGTATTTGTTGTTCGGGTTTTTTACGACGGGGTTGCCCTCGTACTTGATGAAAGTCCGTCCGCCGTCCTTTGAATACGCCATGCTCTCCTTGGCGTAGCCGAATTCCGTATCGCCGCCGACGCTCGCATAGAACAGCACCATGCGCGAGCCGGGAGGCGTCGTTTCGTCGAACAGCCCGGACGTGTTGCCGGCGTCGATCACGGCGGAGCCGGACCACGCCATGCCGAGCTCGTCCGGCATCACCGCGAGCGGCAGTTCCTCCCAGTGGAGCAGGTCTTTTGATACGGCGTGCCCCCAGCTCGTCGTGCCGGTCAGCCCTTCGACGCCGGTGTCGAACGGCCGGTTGCACTGGAAGAACAGGTGATATTCGCCCGTGTCCGAGTTATAGACGAGACCGTTCGGGTCGTTCATCTGATAGGAATACGGCGTGAAATGATACTGCGGACGCGTCTTTTCCCTGTAAAGCGTTTCCGCGTCCGGTTCTCTGACGACGTTCACCGTGTAATACGCCGATACGCCGCCCGTTATGCCGGCGACGGTTATCGTTATCACGTTGTTCCCCTGATTCAGCGTGACTTTTTTGCCCGCGCCCGCCTTGTACGATGCGCCGTTCACGGCCGCTTTGTATTTGCCGGTATCGTACGAGAGCGAAAACGTTACGCTTTTCGTCGAGTACGGCACGTAGGACCAGTACGTGCGGTCGTCCGGCGAGAAATCCGAGTCGAGCTCGCCGCCGGTCATTGTAAGACCGTCGAGCGTCGGGTCGGCTTCGACTTTTCCCGTGACCGACAGTTTAACGTTTTCATATTTGCCGTCGTCGTTCGTCATCATGCCGATATGACCTCCTTCAAAATCCGGGTGAGTTTTGGAAAGCACCCGTTCACCGTCGACGTAATATTCGAAGTTTTCTTTTGAGACGCGCACGATCTTGAGATCGTACGTGTTTTTCTTTACTTTCATGTTCCCGACGTCGATGCCGCTTTCGGGATAGCCGTTCGTCTGATCGAAGCGGATATAGCGGTTGCTCCCGGTCATTATGCCGAAATCGTAGAAGCGCTCGGTCGGAACGTCCGGATTTTTGAGCCCGAAGATGATCGACGCGTTGAAGTCGGGGTTTTTGGTATAAGAGGACACCGTGGCCTCGTACGTGAAAAGATCGTCCGCGGACACGACCTCGTCCGAGATCGCGAAGGTGTCGCCTCTGCCGCCGCTGTTTCCGACGAACGAGCCGCCCTCGTATTTCCACGTGCCGGTCAGCCCGTAAAACCCGCCTTCGGCGGCGGTGAACGGTGACACGGTCGAGCCGGTGAAGATCAGAGCCGAGATCAGAGATACGTATTTGACGACGCGTTTCATATTTTTTCTCCTCTTCTTTTACAGGCTTTTGCGGCGAAAAGCGCCGAAAACGTTTCAAATCAAGTATAAACTGTTTCCCGCGCCGCAGTCAATATGTTTTTGAAAATCCGGTTGTAAATTTTATCCGCGGTAACATGTAAAAAACAACGGGCGGGAACATCGTCCCGCCCGCCGTGGTGACCCATCGGAGATTCGAACTCCGGACACCTTGATTAAAAGTCAAGTGCTCTACCGTCTGAGCTAATGAGTCACGTTTATGCGCGCTTCTTATCAAAGCCTGTGTATTCTACCACAAAAGAACGGATTTGTCAAGGGGTTTTCCGAATATTTATACTATTATTTCCTTATGACGGCTCCGTCGCTATGGCGTATGAGAAAAAGCGCGGGGCGCGGGATCGCGGCGGGGCAGGGCGTTTTCAGCCGCCGCCCGCTTTTTTCTTTTTTGCGCGCAGAATGAAAAATATGACCGTGCAGACGATGAAAAGAACGATCGCGGCGCAGAATACGTACAGATCCGCGCGCAGCATCTTCATCGCCGCGTCAAGCGTCCCGTCCGTCTCCGTCTCGGGCGCGGCTTCCGTTATCTCTTCGGTCGTGTCGGTTCCCGCCTGCCCGGTGTCCGAGCCGGCAAGCACAGGAAAAGACGCCGCAGCGGCCAAAATGCACGCGCAGACGATCAGGCTCAGTATCCGTATGATACCGTTTCCACGTTTCATATAAACACCTCAGAACATCATGCGTTCCATGTATTCGGCGGCGAAAACCGGATTCGACGCAAGTTCCACGAGCTTTATCTTCCTCGCCGCCTCCTCGTATTTTTGCCTCAGCGGCAGACTGAGAAGCAGCAGTGACGCGCCGGTCAGCGCGGCGTTGCCGAGCACGCGCACGCGCGGCACGAGCTCGGATGGGATGAGTCCGATCCTGCCGGCGTTTTTCACGTCGAGATAACTGCCGAAGCCTCCGGCGATGTACAGCGCGTCGACGCTATCGCAGCCGATCCCGGCGGTGTGGAGCAGAGTCCTGATGCCTGCGTGTATCGCGCTTTTCGCAAGCTGAGCCGCGCGCACGTCGTTCTGCGTTATGACGACGGGCTCCTCGACCGTAACGGGGTCGTCCTCCATAAATCCGGTCTCATCTATCGCGCCGGCCTCGCATAGCGCCGAGAGCGCGTCGACGAGGCCGCTGCCGCAGATGCCTGTCGGCGGGACGTCTCCTATAACGTGGACGCCGAGCGCGCCGTCGGGCAGAAGCCTGACGCGGTCTATCGCTCCGGTCGTGCCGCCCATGCCCATGCTGATGCCCGCGCCCTCGAACGCGGGACCCGCGGCGGTGGAGCAGGCGTAGACTTCGCCGCCGTATTTGAGAACGGTCTCACCGTTGGTGCCGATGTCGGTCAGCAGAAACACGCCGTCGTTATCTATCATTTCCGACGCCGCGACCGCGGTCACGGTGTCCGCGCCGACGAATGCCGAGACGCACGAAGGCAGATAAACGGGAGCGTCCGGCAAAAGCGCGTCAAGTCCGATCGAGGCGGCGCTTACCGTCTCACCGAACAGTCTCCTCACCGCAAACGGCGCGTGAGTCAGCGGCTCCGTGTCGGTCAGCGTCAGAAAATGAAGCATCACCGTGTTTCCGGTGATGACGACGCCGTCGATCTGCCGGACGTCCGCGCCGGCCTGCGCCGCCATATCGCACAGCAGTTCGCAGACCGCGCCGCGCACCGCGGCGGCGAGCGCCGCGGCATGGCCCGCAAGCGCCGCTTCCATCCGCGTCACGACGTCGCCGCCATAGCTGCGCTGGGGGTTGAGCGAGCTTTTTTCTGTCGCCTGCGTGCCGTCTTTACGGTAAAGACGCGCGGCTATCGTTGTGGTGCCGACGTCGACCGCCGCCCCGAGCGACGAAAACGCCGGCGCGTGCTCGTGCGCGGGAAGCTCGCCGTCGGTCCGTATCTGACCGTCCGGGACACCGCCGGTCGTGACCGTGCAGTCGCCGTAAGCGTAAACGCGGCAAAGCAGACGCACGCCGCGCCGCAGCTCGCCGTCCGTAAGTATCGCGCGCTCGCGATCAGTCGGCTCCGATACGCCGCCCGCCACGACCCCGCGGCATTTGCCGCATTTGCCGTGGCCGCCGCAGATCAACGCGGCGCCGGCTTTTTCCGCGGCGAGCATTCCGAGACATACGCCTGGCTCGGCTTCGTATTTTTTTCCGTTTATTGTTACAGTGATCATTTTACTCAAAGATCGAACAGCACGGCGCCGAAATAAGTGACCGTGTTCTGTCCGTTGATGTATTTCATGCCCGCGGCGGGCGCGAGCTTCGAAACGTTGACTCCGTACGTCTCAAGCGACGGCGTCATCAGGTCCGGGTGGCGGCAGGGCTCGTTCGTTTTTCTCGCGCAGACCTCGCATACTGTGCAGCCGCCCGCGCCGAGACAGAGATAACGGCTGAAGGGCTCGTCCTTACACAGCACGCGCATGCGGTTGACTATACCGGAGAAACGCTTCGCCGCGTCCGCCATGCCCTCGAAATCATAGCTGTCCTCGAGCTCGCCGACGAGCTGATAAACGAGCATGAATTCGTACGAACGCAGCTGCTCAATAAGCTCGATTATGCCGCCGGCGTCCGGCGGACACGCCCAGTTCTTCCCGTAATTTCCGCATACGTTCTGCTCGCAGAGCCGGCGGAAAGACTCGTCCGTCTCGACCGACTCCACGGGGATGACCGACGCGCGGTAAGCGCCGAGCGAAAGCGCCAGCTCTTCAAGCGACCTGAAAAATACGCTGTTATCCATAAATCACTCTACCATTATGAAGGCTCCGGCGGCCGCTTCCAGCTCAAGCGTGAAAACGCCGTCAACTGCCTTCAGCTGTGTTTTCCGTCCGCCGACGTACGCGGTAACGCTGTCCCGATCTTCGATGCGGAAGCTCACCGTCGCCTTCGTCGGCTTTTTGAGATCGTTCATGTTGACGACCGTGAACGCGCGGCCGTCTCCTTCTTTTTCTTCAAAGCATCCGAAGAGCAGAGGGCTCTCGGACCGTACGTCGCTTATAAGACCGAAATCGCCGTACTGACCGTCGAACTGCGCGTATTTGTACTTCGATTTATCGCAGTTTACGGTGAAGGCGCCGACGTTTTCGTATCTGGCGTAGTCGTCGGACATGGAGAGTATCTCAAGGTCCGCCTTCTGAGCGGCGTAGTAGATATCCGTCGGCTGATCTTCCAGTACGAACGCGTCGTAGCCGCCCCAGCAGTAAACGAAATGGATGAAGGTCTTAACGCCGAAGGAAAGCCCTATGTACATCTGCCAGACTATGTCGTTGTAATCGGGCGTCCATTTGCCGCCGTCGTAGTCGGTCGACTGGATGTACAGCCAGAAATCGCGGTCGTATTTGCGGCACGCCGAGGCGAAAATTTCCATGTTCTGCAGATATCCCGCGTACATCGTCTTGCTCTTGCCGTTCGAGCGGTACGGGTAAATATCGACGCACATGTAGTCGCCGGGGATCTTTTCCGCGTACGACTCGACGTATTTTTTGTACAGATCCGGGTCCTCGTCGTAATACGCTATCTGTGCCGCCGACGCTCCGTATTTGAGCTGCGCGGCGTTCGCGTACATCGGAAGCAGGTTGTAGTAACAGAGCTTGCCCGGAAGCACGCTTTCGTAGTATTTCGCAAGATCCGCCATGCTGTCGTACTTGTCCGTGCCCGGCTCGTCGTAGATGATGTTGCCGCAGTACGAATCGTAGTCGTAGTATTCGAAGTTCGACGACGGAATCGGCTCGGGGTTCGACGCCTTGAATTTCGTCGGCGAATAGTTGTGGCGCAGGACGCTGACGCCGTATTTGCGCGCGCTGTTGAGCACGGTCCGCAGCGTTTCGCTCTGCTCGATGCTGCCGAGATCGACGAGAAGCGAGATTCCGCATTCGGACAGCTTCTTTATCGTTTCGTCCGTCACTGTGAACGGGAAATTCGCCCACGCGCCGATGACGATGCCGTCTTCGTTTTCTTTGACCGTTGACGGCAGCACCGGCTGACCGAGCATCGCCTTGATCAGCCGCGTCACGACCGATGCAAATTCGGCGCCGCTGACGGTATTGCCGGTTATATCGGAGATAATGCCGCTGCTGACGGCGAGGTTGACGCCGTCGGATCTGCCGTTTATCCGCCTGTCAGGATCGGTGTATACGCCGACGCCGAGAGAGAGAAGATACGATGCGATCATCTCCGCCGCATCCTCCGCGGTGAAGGCTCCGTCTTTGACGGTCAGATCAAGCGAATCTCCGCGGCAGACGAGCGTCCGCCTGAGTATCTTTGCCGCGTCAGCCGCCGACAGCGTACCGGACGACAGCTCGGCTTCGGTCATGACGCCACGCACGAGCACGAAATCCGCGTCCGTTTCCGCGGCCTTGTCGGGATATATCAAAGTATATTCGCCCGCCTTCTCCGCCATGTAAGTGACGAATCCGACGGAATTGACGTACGAGACGGGCACCGGAACCGTATTTCCGCCGTCTGTGTAAGCGACGAGAGGCGTGACGCCGTCCTTTATCTGTGCCGCGGCGTCCGCCTTCATCAGGTAATCGGATGAATCGTATCCCGCGGAAAGAGTGCCGCCTGGGATAAGAGCTTTGGCGAAATCCTTTGCAAAGCTGACGGCCTCCGAAAAATCGGGCTCCTTCGCGTCGTCAAGGAACGCCTGCGCATCCTCTTTGCTTTTGAAGAATCCGACACGATCGAGATATATCACGGCGCCCTTGTCAAGCTCGCCGCCGTTTATCGGGTCGATGCGGAACGCGGTTATCGTGCCTTTCCAGAAGTTGTTTTTACGCATGTCCTTTATGTCGTTCGTCCATACGCCCCGGGTGTTGACGTTTATCCACGTGAGGCCGTCGTCGCTGAACTGCGGATGATCCGTCGAGGCGACGAAGTACACGCCCTGGCTCAGATGAGTCTTCGCGCTGTAGCGGTAGGCGACGAACGGATATTCATCCGCGCTGAACTGCTCGTCTTCGGTGAAGGTGCAGTAGATCATCGGGTCGTGGTTCGTCGGCACCATTTTGAGTACGTTGAACTCGCGCGACACGTCCGCACCCTGCGTGGTCCACACGCTCTTTTTGTCCGAGGCGGCGAAAATGTATGCGTGAGTATTGTCGTACGGCAGCTCGACCGGCGCCTCGGTGACGGGATCGGTCTGCGTGTCCGCCGCGGTCGTCGCGTCAGGCTCCGTGACGCTTTGCTGCGTCGTACCGGGCTCGGTCGCGGGGACCGTCGTCACGTCGCCTCCGCCCGTACAGGCGGGAAAGAGCATGGATACGCACAGCAAGACCGCGAATAGCGGTTTGAAAAACGGGCTCTTTTTCATATTGGAAGTTCCTTTTGCCTCAGACCATTTCGGCGCAGAACGCGGCCGCGGCGTCAGCTGCGGACGCGGCGTCGGGCGTGTATTTGTCCGCGCCGATCTTCTCGCAGAACGCCTCGTCAACCGGCGCGCCGCCGATCATGATCTTAACCTTGTCGCGTATGCCGGCTTCCTTCGCCTTTTCGACGACGTCCGCCATGACGCCCATCGTGGTGGTGAGCAGAGCGGAGCAGCATATGATCTGGCAGTTCTGATCGATCGCCGTCTGAACGAACGTCTCCGGCGCCACGTCGGTGCCGAGGTCGATGACCTCGAGGCCCTTGCCCTCGAGCATCATTTTGACGAGGTTCTTGCCGATGTCGTGCAGGTCGCCCTGAACGGTGCCGATGCAGACTCTGCCGGCGGCTTTGACGCCCGCCTTTTCAAGATACGGCTTGAGCACCTGCGCGCCCATGTTCATCGCGCGCGCCGCGACGAGGACTTCAGGAACGTATACTTCGTTCACCTTGAATTTCTCGCCTATGATGTTCATGCCGGGCAGAAGGCCTTCCTTCAGGACCGTCTCCGGCGCAATGCCGGAATCGACCGCCTGCTGAACGAGTTCTTTTACGACTTTAGCCTTACCGTGTTGCAGATTTTCGGAAATTTCTTCTAAAATATCCATGATATTTCTCCTTGATATATCGCGTTAACTTGTGTTTTGCTTTATTCTTACCGCTTCGCGACAACTTTCACATCTTTTGCGGTGTCCCTGCGGGACGTTCCGTGCGCCTCGTACCTCGGCGCGTCAGGGGGTTCCCCCTCCCCCCTATCCACCCCCTTACCCCCGCCAGCCCCCCAACGTTTGTTGGGGCTTTTGACGACGGGTCGTCGAGGGCGCCGACCCCTACGGCCGCGTGGCCCCTTCAAGTCGTTTGCGGTGACTTGACGGGAGCCGGGGTTCCCCGCCGCGAACAGCGGTGGGGGTTCCCGGGAGGGGAACAGGGGGTTTGGGGGTTAATGAGGGGTGGGGCCCCCAAAAAATGTCGCGCAGCGACTCCTTTTTTATCATTTGACGATCGCGTACATCAGAAACGGGAAATCCGGCGCGCCGTCAGTCATTCCTTTCTCTACGACCGTCAATCCGCTCTGCGTTATCTCTTTTTCAAAGCTCTCAAAACTGACCGTTCGAAGCGACGTGCCGGCGACCTTTATCTTCCCCGACGGATGATCCCTTTCCGCCATTGCGAAAGCGTCGGCCGCGTCGGTCGATCTTTCCGTCGTCCCGTCGCCCATCGAGCAGATCAGCGCGGCGCCGCCGGGCGACAGATGCTCCTTTATGAACCGGTAGAACCCGGCTCTGTCTTCATCGGTCAGCAGCATATGTACGACTGCGACGGAATATATGAATCCGTACCGCTTCGGATCCGTGCCGCCGAGGCAGTCGAGCGTGCGGAAGCATTCCGCGTATTCCGGATATCTGTTTTTGCAGTATTCGATCGCTTCGGCGGATACGTCGGTCGCCGTCACGTCGTATCCCAGCCGCAGAAGCGGTATCGCGTCCCTGCCCTCTCCGCATCCGATCTCAAGCACGGGAACGCTTTTGCTCGGCACGTACTTTGCGGCCGTCTCTTCCACTATCGGCGTCCGCTCGCCGCTGAACCAGCCGTATCCTTTTTCGTGTATCGTTTTATACCGTTCGTCGTACGCTTCGTAATACTTTTTCATTTCAGCGCTATCCCCGTCACGCGGGCTTTTATCGCGAGCTCGGTCCGGCTGCGGAAGCCGGTCTTCGCGAGCATGCTGCGCACGTGCGTTTTTACCGTGTTTTCCGAAATGCCGAGCTCTTCGGCGACGTCGCCGTTCGTCGCGCCTGTCGTGATTATCCGCAGCACCTCGAGCTCCCTTTCCGTGAATTCCGTGCTTCTGGCGAGCCCGAGCATGACCTCGGGAGATCTGTCCGGATACACCGACTCGCCCGCCGCCGTGCGGTCCATCACGCCGATCAGATCCGCGCCGTCCGTCTCCTTATACCAGAAACTGTCGGCGCCGGCCTTTTTCGCGCGCTCCGGCCAACTTTGCTCCGGCACCGGCGAGACGGCTATGATCTTTATCGCCGGGTATTTTTCTTTTATGCGCTTCGCGATCCCGAACGCGCTCTCACCGTCGCCGGTCAAAAGATCCATTATGATCATATCGACCTTGTGCCCGCGCAGATACGGCTCGCACAGCGACGCGTCCGGCAGCGACACGGCGAGCTCGTATCTGTCGCAGCTTTTGATATATTCCGCGTAAAGCCGGCGCGCGACCGCCTGCGTGTCCGCCGTCATCACCCTGATCTTCGCCATATCCGCCTCCGTTATCCGCCGCGCGCGGCCGGTCCCGGCTTTTTGCGCGTTTTGCGTGATTCAGATTTACAATACCATAAAAAAGACAAAAAGTCAACACTTTGACACACTGTATGCACAAGTTGCCGCTTGACAAATCAGCCTTATTGTGATAAGATATATCATGTATTATTATACGTTACCCGGCCGGGGTGCCGGTGAAAGGCGAAAATGGAAAAAACGGATCTGAAAACACAGCTGCGCGAGGTCGCGCAGAGGATACGTACGCTGCGCGAGATAATGGGCATATCCGTGTCGGATATGGCGCAGCTTACGGATACGACACCTGAGGAATACGAGAACTACGAAGAAGGCAGAACGGACTTCAGCTTTACCTTCATTTATAAATGCGCGAAGCACCTCAGGGTCGACCCGACGGATCTGATCCGCGGCGAAAGCCCGACGCTTTCAAATTATTCGCTTACCCGCGCGGGCGAAGGTCTGCCGATAACGCGCCGCAAAGGCTTCAAGTATATAAACATGGCGCCGCTTTTCAAGCAGAAGACGGCGGAGCCTTTCTTCGTCGAGATGCCGTACTCGAAAGAGGCGGCGGAGGGCGAGATACACACCTCCACGCACGAAGGTCAGGAATTCGACGTGATGCTGACCGGCGTCATGAAATTCCGCATCGGCAACCACACGGAGATCCTTTATCCCGGCGACAGCATTTACTACGATTCCGCCAACCCGCACGGTATGGTCGCGCTCTCGGAAGAGGGCGCCACGTTCTACGCGATAATCCTCAAAAAGAACGAATGGACCGAGCCGGACAAGTTCGAGAAGATAGTTTCGCAGCGCCGCGCGAGGAATTACGAATGTCCCGCGGCGTCGGTATTCGTCGACGTCCACACGGACAAGGAAGGTCTGCTCGACGGCATCTCGTTCAAGCACGAGGACAGATTCAACTTCGGCTTCGATATCGTGGACGCGATCGCCGACCGGACGCCGGACAAGCTCGCGATGCTTCATCTGTCCGCCGACAAGACGGAGCGCCGCTTCACGTTTTCGGATATCAAGCGCAATTCGGCGATGGCGGCGAACTATCTCGAATCGCTCGGCATAAAGCGCGGCGACAAAGTCATGCTCGTGCTCAAACGCCATTACCAGTTCTGGTTTTTGCTCACCGCGCTGCATAAGATCGGCGCGATAGCGATACCGGCGACGAATCAGCTGATGAAGCACGATTTCGAATACCGCTTCGGCGCCGCGGACGTCAACGCCATCGTCTGCACGGGTGACGGAGACGTCGCGGAGCAAGCGGAGCAGGCCGCCGAGGGGTTCCCCGGCATCATCAAGATCATGTCTCACGGCCGCCGCGACGGCTGGCTCGATTTCGACGGCGAATACGTGAAATTCTCCGACGAATACCCGCGCCGCGCCGACACGCCCTGCGGCTTCGATCCGATGCTGATGTTCTTCACCTCCGGCACGACCGGATACCCGAAGATAGCGATGCACGACTACCGCTACGCGTTAGGTCACTACATAACCGCCAAATACTGGCACAACGTCAACCCGGACGGACTCCATTTCACGATCTCCGACACGGGCTGGGGCAAGGCGCTCTGGGGCAAATACTACGGACAGTGGATGTCCGAGGCGCCGATCTTCACGTATGATTTCGACCGCTTCCACGCGGACGACATACTCCCGCTTTTCGCGAAATATCACATAACGACGTTCTGCGCGCCGCCCACGATGTTCCGTTTCTTCATCAAGGAGGATCTGAAAAAATACGATCTCTCCTCGATCGAGCACACGAGCACGGCGGGCGAGGCGCTGAACCCCGAGGTGTTCGAGCAGTGGAAGCGCGCGACCGGGCTTTCCATCATGGAGGGCTTCGGCCAGACCGAGACGACGCTTTCCGTCGGCAACCTCGTCGGCACGACGCCGAAAGTCGGCGCGATGGGCACGCCGAGCCCTCTCTACGACGTCGACGTCGTCGACGCGGACGGCAAGAGCGTTCCGATAGGCGAGACCGGCGAGATCGTCATCCGCCTTGACCGCGGCAGACCGTGCGGTCTGTTCATGGGCTACTACAAGGACAAGGAGAAGACCGACGCGGCGTTCTCCGGCGGCGTTTACCACACGGGCGACACCGCGTGGCGCGACGAGAGCGGTTATCTGTGGTACGTCGGCAGAGTCGACGACGTGATCAAGTCGTCCGGCTACCGCATCGGTCCGTTCGAGATCGAGAGCGTCATCATGGAGCTGCCGTACGTGCTCGAATGCGGCGTCACCGCCGTGCCCGACGAGATACGCGGACAGATAATCAAAGCCGTCGTCGTGCTCGTCAAGGGCAAGGAAGGCACGGAGGAGCTCAAAAAAGAGATCCAGAAATACGTCAAGGAGCACACGGCGCCGTACAAGTATCCGCGCATAGTGGAGTTCCGTGATTCGCTGCCGAAGACGATAAGCGGCAAAATAATCAGGAACCGGCTTCGCTGAGGGACAGATATGACAGAGAAGAAATATACGGAAAAAGAAAGAGAGCCGGATGAAAACCTCATCTTCGGCAGAAACGCCGTTTCGGAGCTTCTGCGCTCCGGCAGGACGGTCGACAAGATACTGATCCAGCGCGGCAGGCGCGAGGGATCGGTCACGACGATCGCGGCGACGGCGAAGAGTCTCGGAATCCCGGTGATCGACGCGGAGAAGCAGAAGCTCGACAAGCTCTGCGCCGGGGGCGTCCATCAGGGCGTCTGCGCGTACGCCTCCGCCGTCGAATACGCACAGCTCGACGATATATTCGCGAAGGCCGAAAAGGAAGGGAAGCCTCCGTTCATCGCGATAGCGGACGGCATAGAGGACCCGCACAACCTCGGCGCGCTGCTGCGCTGCTGCGAATGCGCCGGCGTTCACGGGCTGATAATCCCGAAGCGCCGTTCGGCGACGCTCGGCTCGGTCACGGCTAAGGCGTCCGCCGGCGCGGTGTCGTTCGTGCCCGTCGTTAAGGTGCCGAACGTCGCCGCCTGTATAAAGGAGCTCAAAAAGCGCGGCGTCTGGTGCTATGCCGCCGAAGCGGACGGACAGAGCGTTTACGAAGCTCCGCTCGACCGCGCCGCGGCGTTCGTGTTCGGCTCCGAGGGCGACGGCGTCTCGCCGATAGTCAAAGAAAACTGCGATTACACCGTAAGCATACCGATGTTCGGCAAAATAAATTCGCTCAACGTATCCTGCGCCGCGGCGGTGATACTCTCATACGCGGCAAAAGTCAGAAATTCGCTTTGAAGGAAGGCAGGCTCAGATGGAAAACAAGAATAAAAAAGACATGTCCGTCGACGATCTCGTGAATCAGCTCAAGATCGTGCTTGACATAAACGACGAGGAGATGGCGGATAAACCCGCCGCCGCGGAGGAGGAAGAGCCCTTCGTGCAAGAGATAGATCCGGAGTCTGTCGACGACATCGAGGGGATAAGGACCGACACCGGTACGATCGATCCGGAGAGCGTCAAGAGCATCACGGACAAGATCCGTCTGCTCGACCGTTACTTCGAATCCGAGGAAGAAAAAAAGAAAGATAAAAAGAAGGACCGCAAAAAAAAGCGCGAAAAAAAGGCCCGCGATAAAAACAGGCAGAAGCCGGACGATATCGCGGACATCGACGTCGGCCCGGTGAAGCCGGAGAAGATCGACGACGTCCCGTCGCCGATAGATCTGCCGAAAGACGAAGATGAGCCGCAGCAGGCGCCTTCCGAGAAGGATCTGACCGATTTCGCGAACAAGATCGGCGCTATGTTCTCCGACCCGGAGCCCGACGAGGACGTAAAGAAGCCGGAGCAGGAAATATCCGGGCCCGGACCGGATCCCGACAACGACGACGATATGATAATCGCCGACGTAACGAAGATCGAGGTCAAGCCGCAGGAGGCGGAGAAGACGACCGTCATGCAGAACGGCGACGACGATCCCTTCGTGCACGACGCGATAAGCGCCGCGCCCGAGGATTACGAAGGCGGTGAGACGAGACAGTTCAAACAGCCGGAGCAGAGCGAGGTCGTACTCGAAGACCTTACTATCGCGGAGCTGAACGAAAACTCAGAGGACTCCGCGTACGGCAAAAAGAACGGAAGCTATTCCGTGTCCGACGAGGCGATAATGGAGGCGTTCGGCGAGGCGCCGGAGAAGAAAGAACCGGAGCTTGCGCAGACTTACGCCGATCTGCCCGGCGACGAAAAGGACGAGCCGGAGGAGGAAGACGACGGCGACGACGGCAGAGAAGCGGCGGCGCGCGGCTTCGACGAATTCACCTCGTACGATCAGAGAAAAACGTTCTTAGACACGTTCAAGAAGAATTATTCGTCGACGAAGCTGTCGCTGATATTCAGCTCGATCTTCGCGGCGCTCGTGTTCATTTACGAATGCCTGTCGTTCTCGGGCGACAAATTCCCGTTCTTCTGCTCGCCCGAAAACAACCCGTCCGTGTTCATACTGATTGATCTGCAGCTGTTCGCGTTCTGCGCGATATTCGCCGTGAAATACATAGTCTCGGGACTTAAAGGCGTATTCTCCGGCAAGGCTACGGCGTCGTCCGTCGGAGCTTTGGCGGTGATATTCACGTTCATTTACGGCATCATAGCCGCGATCACGGGAAAACCCGCCGCGCATCCGCTGATGTCCGCCTCGGCGCTTTCGGTGGTGCTGATGCTCGCCGCGGAGCTGCGCTGCATCAAGCGCGACACGCTCAACTTCCGCATAATCTCAGGCGTCGGCAACAAGCCCAAATTCGTTATGGAATCGTACACGCCGAGGAAGAATTCCGCGGAAGACCGCGAATTCTACGACTACGTGCCCGAGGATCCGACGATGCTCCGCATCTCAAAGACTAATTTTGTACGCGGCTTCGCCGCCTCGAATATGAAGAGCACAACGACGAAGAATTACGTCAACCTGATGTTCCCGGTGCTCGCGCTGATATTCGCGGGCGTCCTCGCCGTGGTGCTTATAGTCAAGAAGGATCTCGGACCGGCGATCAACGCCGCGTATACGGCGTCCGCGCTCTGCATGCCCGCAGCGGTGTTCTCCGCGATAACGCTGCCGTCGTTCTCCTGCGCCAAGAAGACGTACGCCGACGACAGCTGCGTGATAAGCGAAGCCGCCGCAGAGGAGTACGCCGACGCGTCGGTCGTGTCGTTCGAGGACAGCGACGTGTTCCCGCCGTCGCTCGATAAGATCACGTCGGTGCGCGTGTTCAACGAGAGCCGCATGGATCACATCATGTACGTGCTGACGAGCCTCTTCCGCAAGATCGGCGGACCGATCCAGACGATCTGCGAGAAGGCCGCGCACGATTATCACGAATTCTCCCGCGACGTTACGATAGACAACGCGGTCGAGGGCGGCGTCGAAGCCACGATCGACTCGCAAAAGGTGCTTCTGGGCTCCGCAACGTACATGGGAAGCAAGCTCGATCCGCAGTACACGCTCGACGACAAGCAGTACGAGAAGGACGACAAGAGCCGTATAATGTACATGATCATAAACGACGTGCTCTGCGCGAAGTTCTACATCGAATACGAGATGGACAAGGATTTTCTGTCCGTGATAAAACAGCTTTCGACCTCGACGCGCTGCGTCGCGATACGCACGCTCGACCCGAACATAGACACCAAGATGATAAAAGACCGTCTCGATACGGAGATATATCACTGCAGGCTCATAAGATCGCGCGAGAACGAGCGCAGAGGCGACGTCAGCAAATCGAGCCGCGGCGCCGTGGTGTCGCGCAACAGCGTAAAGGCGCTGCTGCGCACGCTGATGCTCTGCGACAAGACGGTGTACTCATCAAAGATAAACATGGTGATCTGCTTCCTGGCGGTCATCATCGGACTGCTGTTCAGCATCATACTGATTATGACCGGCACTTTCGACGCGATATCGGCGCTTCACGCGCTCGGATATCAGCTGCTGTTGTGCCTCGTCATCAGGATAGTGACGAAGATAAACGTATAACGCAAAAAGCGGAGTCATCTCCGCTTTTCTGCTGAAAGGACTGCATTTGAGAAGGATCTTTGTGAACCCCTCGCTGATGTGCGCCGACCAGCTCCGTATGTACGGAGAGATATCGGCTCTGATCGCGGCGGGAGCCGATCTGCTCCATATCGACGTGATGGACGGGTCTTTCGTGCCGAATATCCAGCTCGGCACGGAACTGATGAAAGCGATAAAACGCGAATTCAGCTGCCCGCTGGACATACATCTGATGATAGATCACCCCGGGGACAAGCTCGGGTATTTCCCGATCGGCGAGGGCGACTGGGTGAGCTTTCATTACAAAGCGAGCCGCGACCCGCAGCGCTGCTGCGAGGCGATACGCGAAATGGGCGCGAAGGCGCTGATCGCACTCGACCCGGAAACGCCGGCCGGCGTCTGCGCAGGGCTTGAAGGGTGCGCCGACGGCGTGCTTGTAATGACGGTCAGACCCGGCCACGCCGGGCAGAAGCTGATACCGGAGACGATAGAAAAAATACGCCGGGCGAGGGCGGCGATGCCGGATAAGATAATCGAAGCGGACGGAAACGTCAGTTATGAAAACGCCGGGATCATGACGGAGGCGGGCGCGGACGCGCTCGTATGCGGTTCGTCGAGCCTGTTCTCCGGCGAATACGGATATATTGATGCGATAAGCATACTGAAAGGCGGGATAAAATGAGCGAGTCGGTACCGTTTGACAAGATCAGGATAAGGAGCGGATTCTGGGCGGACAAGCAGAAACTTGTGCGTTCCGTGACGCTCGACAGCGTTTACGACAGATTCTATGAGACGGGCCGCATCGGCGCGTTCGAGATGGATTACAAGAAGGGCGATCCGTGCCAGCCTCACTTTTTCTGGGATTCCGACGTGGCGAAATGGATGGAGTCCGTCGCGTATCTGACGCAGCAGTCGCCTATGCCGGAGGAAGAGGCGCGCGTCGATCATCTGGTCGACTGCATCGAGCGCGGAAGGATCAAGGAAGGTCCGTACAAAGGATACTTCAATATCTACTTCCAGTGCGTTCAGCCGGATATGATATTCAAGGACCGTGACTGCCATGAGCTTTACTGCGCCGGTCATCTGCTCGAAGCGGCGCTGGCGTACGAGCGCGCGACCGGAAAAGACAAGTTCCTGTCGCTTATGATCGACTACATGAAGCTGATAAAGCGCGTTTTCATGGACGAGGGCAGCGCCGATTTCTCGTCTCCCGGACACGAGGAGATAGAGCTCGCGCTGGTAAAGCTGTACGATCGTACGAAGGATGAACAGTGGCTCGATCTGGCGAGGTTTTTCGTCGAAAAGCGCAGTCTCGGCTCTAAGCCCGGGAAAGACAGCATACACAGCCATTATTCGCAGGACCATCTGCCGGCGCGCGAACAGCTGACCGCGTGGGGTCACGCCGTGCGTGCGTGCTATTTCTACTGCGCGATGGCGGACGTGGCGAAGCGCACCGGAGACGAGGGTCTGCTTCACGCCTGCAAAAGCCTTTTCGACAATATTTTACAGCGCAAGATGTATATAACCGGCTCTATCGGATCGACCGCCGCCGGTGAGAGCTTCGAGGAGGATTTCAAACTCCCGAACGACACGGCGTACGCGGAGACGTGCGCGGCGCTGGCGCTGGCGCTGTTCGCGCGCCGTATGGCGTGCCTTGACGGCGATTCGAAATACGCGGACGTCGCGGAGCGCGTGATATACAACGGGTTCCTGTCCGGGTTGAGCATGGACGGCACGTCGTTCTTCTACGAGAACGCGCAGCAGATAGATCTCAAGGACAGGGAGAGACGCCCCGGCGTCCATTTCCCGATAACGTCGCGCGTCAAGGTGTTCGGATGCTCGTGCTGCCCGCCGAATATAACGAGGTTCATCCCGTCGATCGGCGATTTCATGTACAGATACGACGGGTCCGGCGTCTGGGTGGAGCAGTTCATGGATTCGGAGGCGGACGTGAACGGAGTGAAGATCGAGCAGTCGACGCGCTATCCGTTTGAAGGAAGAGTCGATATCAAGGTATCGGCTGAGACGACGCTTCATATCAGAGTCCCCGGCTGGTGCGGGGAATACGCGCTGTATAAGAACGGCGTCGCGGTCAACGCCGCGCCGCTGCGCGGATATCTGACCGTGACGGCGACTTTGGGCGACGTGATAACGTTTGAGCCCGTGATCGAGCCGAAACTGAATTTCGCGGACAGCCGAGTCGAGGCGGACAGAGGCCTCGCCGCCGTCTCGTACGGACCGTTCGTGATGTGCGCCGAGGGCGTCGATAACGATCACCTGGCGGAGGCCGAACTGACCGGCGGGAGATTTTCGGTGACGGACGGGGTGTTCGGTCTGCCGGAGGTTGTCGCCGACGCGCGCCCCGAGCCGCTGAGAATGATCCCGTATCACGCTTTCGCCAACCGCGGCGATACCGATATGAAGATCTGGATCCCTTACGAAAAGAAAGAGTGAACCCCCGCGGGCATAAGGAGTCGGCTACGGGAACCCCCACCGCTCTCCAGTTCGCGGCGGGGAACCCC
>JAFZRM010000039.1 GCA_017619885.1 Clostridia bacterium
CGACCAAAGGCCGGGACTACGGGGGGGCGGGGGTACGGGGGATCATCGGGGGGAGGGGGATCCCCCGGGGCGGTGGATGAGGCGAACAGCGTAATCGCAGATAAAAGGGTATCCTTGTGGGGCCGACGCTTTCGATGACCCGTCGGTATCCGGCAAAACCTTTACAAAAATAAAATAATTCATTGATCTATAATCGGCCGATACGTATTACAATGGTTTGAAGAGAAATTTTGTCCTTTAATGTGACTTTTTGTACCCTCGAAGTCACTATATAGATGAAGGACAAAGGGTGATGATATGATAGACAGGATGATCGAACGGCTCAGACAGCGCGACGAGACGGTACTGAACGATATCAAAGATCAGTACGGTGACGTATGCTTTAAGACCGCGTATTCCATGCTGAAAAACAAAGAGGACGCGGAAGAGGTCGTGTCCGACACGCTGTTTGCGGTGTGGAACAATATACCGCCGGAGGCTCCGGACAATCTCGGCGGGTATATCTACAAAACGGCGCGTTACATAGCGCTCGAAAAATACCGTCTGAACACGGCGAAAATGCGCAATTCCGCCGCCGCGGTATCAATTGAAGAGCTCGGCGACTGTATATCGGGCGGCGACACGGAGACCGATTTTGACGAAAGACAGCTGTCAGCATTATTGAACAGATTTTTATCATCACAGCCGGAGGAAAGCAGACGAATCTTTATCTGCAGGTATTTCTACAATATGAAATATTCCGAGATAGCAAAGAAATACGGTATAGGTCTTTCCCGCACAAAAATGTCCCTCAAAAGAACAAAGGAAAAACTCAGGGTGTTTCTTACGAAAGAAGGGTACTGATATGAAGAAAAAAGAATTATTGTACCGCGCCGTCGGCGGCCTTGACGATAAGACTGTAAACGACGCAATAGAGTATAAGGCGGAAAAACGCGATCATTCGCGCCTGTTCGCCGTGCTCGAGGGCGCCGCGATCGTCGCCGTAGTCTGCGGTCTTGTCGCGTTATCGCTCGTCCTGATGAAAATCGCAGGCCCGAAGACCGACCCTGCGGCAAGCGGAGAGGAGATAACGACCGCGGAGGAGACGAATATGGAAAGCGAGATGATACCCGACTGCAAAGACCCGAGCGCGGTTTCGCCGGATACGGAAGAACTCAAAATAGACGAATTGGTCCAAATGGAGCCGTATAAGGATTTCATACCCGAGACGATCCCGAACTTGTTTTCGAATTTTCACGCATACAGGATCGTGCCGGGCGAATACGAGCAGAACGACGGCAATTTCCGTTACGTAGACGAGGAATGGTATTTGTATATAGGCGCTCCCGATCATAACGGCGTCGACACTAACTGGCTGGATATAACGATCAAAAAGCTTGACGACAGTGAAGCGGAAAACGTTATTGACGCCGATAAGCTGTCAGTTCCGCTTATTGAAAGCAGCCGCAAGATTTACAGTGACCCTTACGGGAACAGGACCTGGAAGCTTATGCTGACGTATAACGTCGCTTACAAAGCGGAAGGGTATGAGGTCATATACAAATATACAAAGCTTTCCGGTGAGGTCAATGATAAATCGTCGCCCGTATATCCCGACGCGGCCGACTACGCCGCACTTGACGCGGAGTCGCAGCTTTCTCCGGAATATCTGTTTGAAATGATAACCTCCGCTCCGTATTTCAAGGATCATCCCGTGTCAAAAGACGCGGAAACCGTAAGCGGAATTACGTTTGGCTCAGACGAAATTACTCTGGCGATCGAATTCAATTCCGACAGATACGATTTCTTCTCCGTAATTGAGTTGACGGCGACGTTAAAGAATCACAGCGATCACGATATAACGATCGTCGTACCCGTTACCGCGCCTGAGCATAATTCACATACGGAAATACAGATAAGCATTTACCGCGCCGATAACGAAACCGTGCGTTTAAAAGATATGGATACGTACGGAGTATATTATGAAACCGCGGAATCTTATCTGACACTCAAACCCGGTGAGGAATACGTGCAGAAAATGAGACTTACCGGAGATATCGAAGCTTTTGAAAGCGTGCCGCAGGGCGCAGCTGAGCAGAACGGCGTTTATACCGGTATCGCGAAAGTAAAGTTTGCGGACGGCGAAAGCAATCCGGGAGGCGAGCTTGTCGTTGGGTTTGAACTGAATATCGGATAACACATATTCAGTATGTTGCTTGAATAAGTCGATAGTCGATAGGATCTCAATCAACAGTGCGTAACGGTTTCCTATGCCGGTTATTGCGCGGAGCGCGCGGACGGGTGTGAGGGAGGCCTCGTCCGCGGATATTATTCCGGTTCTGGTGAAGAAAACGTTTGAGCAGCCTTTTTTATATGAAAAGAGTTAGTCCCATCATTCGTGAAAACCACAAAAATGATGGGACTAACCGTTTTTTATATGATCTTAATGAACTGCCTTATTTCATCGCTTCTTCGACGGCGACCGCGACTGCGACAGTCGCGCCGACCATCGGGTTGTTGCCCATACCGATAAGGCCCATCATTTCAACGTGGGCGGGGACGGAGGAGGAGCCTGCGAACTGAGCGTCGCTGTGCATTCTTCCCATCGTATCGGTCATGCCGTAGCTGGACGGACCGGCAGCCATGTTATCGGGATGAAGCGTTCTGCCGGTGCCGCCGCCGGACGCGACGGAGAAGTAGTTTTTGCCGTTTTCGACGCACCACTTTTTATAGGTGCCGGCGACGGGATGCTGGAACCTCGTCGGGTTGGTCGAGTTGCCGGTGATCGAAACGCCGACGTTCTCGAGCTTCATTATCGCGACGCCCTCGGGTACGTTGTCCGCGCCGTAGCAGTTAACGGCGGCTCTGGGACCCTTCGAGAACGGTTTCTTTTCAACCACGCTGACGGTCTCCGTGTAGGGATCGAATTCGGTCTTAACGTACGTGAAGCCGTTGATACGCGAGATTATATAAGCCGCGTCCTTGCCGAGACCGTTGAGGATGACGCGCAGCGGTTTTACTCTGACTTTGTTTGCGTTCAGCGCTATCTTGATCGCGCCTTCGGCCGCCGCGAAAGATTCGTGGCCGGCGAGGAAGCAGAAGCACTCCGTCTCATCGGACAGAAGCATTTTGCCGAGGTTGCCGTGCCCGAGACCGACTTTTCTGTTTTCGGCGACGGAGCCGGGGATGCAGAAGCTCTGCAGGCCGACGCCGATCATCGCCGCCGCGTCGGCGGCTTTTTTGCAGCCGGATTTTATCGCGATCGCCGCGCCGACGGTGTACGCCCACTTTGCGTTTTCAAAGCAGATCGGCTGTGTTTCCTGTACTATCGTGTAAGGGTCGATGCCCTTTTCGTCGCATATCTTTTTGCACTCGTCTATCGAGGAGATGCCGTATTCCTTCAGAACGCCTAAGATCTTAGCTTCGCGTCTCTCATATCCTTCAAAATTAGCCATTTTTCTCCTCCTTATTCCTTGCGCGGGTCGATATATCTGACCGCTCCGTCTTCCGGTGCAAATCTGCCGTAGTGGCCTGTCGCCTTCTTATACGCTTCGTTCGGTTCGATGCCCTTCTTGATGAAATCGGTCATCTTGCCGAGCGATACGAATTCGTATCCTATGACTTCGTTGTTTTCGTCGAGAGCCATCCTCGTGCAGTAACCCTCGGTCATCTCGAGATAACGGACGCCCTTTTCCTTCGTGCCGTACATCGTGCCTACCATGCTGCGCTCGCCTTTTCCGAGGTCCTCCATGCCGGCGCCTATAACGAGGCCGCCCTCGGAGAACGCCGACTGCGAACGTCCGTAGACGATCTGCAGGAAAAGCTCTCTCATCGCGGTGTTGATCGCGTCGCAGACGAGGTCGGTGTTAAGCGCTTCGAGTATCGTCTTGCCGGGGAGTATCTCCGCCGCCATCGCCGCGGAATGCGTCATGCCGGAACAGCCGATCGTCTCGACGAGAGCTTCTTCGATTATGCCGTTCTTGACGTTCAGCGAGAGCTTGCAGGCTCCCTGCTGCGGAGCGCACCAGCCCACGCCGTGGGTGTACGCCGAGATATCGGATATCTCTTTCGCCTTTATCCACTTGCCCTCTTCCGGGATCGGAGCGGGGCCGTGGTCACAACCCTTTTTTACGGGGCACATCTCTTGTACCTCGTGAGAATACATGATCTCGCTCATTTCAGTTTCTCCTTATCTTTTCAAAAGTTTGCCGTAGCAGGTGCCGAAAGCGCACGCCGCGTTCGACTCGTCGGTGTCTATGTGCATCGCGAGCGCGAATTTCGGGCTGACTCTTACGACGACATCGCCGAATATGGTCGTTCTCAGGTCGTTTTCGATCTTGACCTTGACGATCTGCTTGTCCTGCACGCCGAATATCTCGGCGTCCTCGGGCGTCATGTGGATATGACGCTTCGCGGCGATAACGCCTTTTTCGATCTCGAGCTCACCGCACGGACCGACGAGCTTTATGCCGGAGGTGCCTTCTATATCTCCGCTCTCGCGGACCTTTGCCTCGACGCCGAGCGTGCGCGCGTCGGTCAGGGAAATCTCGACCTGGGTGTCCTTGCGCTCAGGGCCGAGGATTATCACGTTCGCGATCTCCTTCTTCGGACCGACGAGCTTTATCCTCTCCTCACAGGCGAACTGCCCGGGCTGGGAAAGCGGCTTCTTCTCGGTGAGCTTGTGGCCCTTGCCGAAAAGCGTCTCGACGTCTTTCTTTGTAAGATGTACGTGTCTTGCGGAAGTTTCAACGAGAATTTTCTTTGCCATGATCATACTCCTTATATTATTTAATATCCGATTTATTATACCGCCGCCGGCGCCGCTTTTCAATGAATAAAATAAAACAAATTGTAAAAAATAGAAGGGCAACGGAGGGCGATTTATGGAAGACTGCAAAAACGAAAAGAAAGAACACCGCGGCATAGAATGCGTGACGGTGTGCGGACAGATAGAAGGACATTATTCGCTCGGCGCGGGGCAGAAGTCGACGCGATACGAGGAGCTGATCCCGCTCCTCGCGGAATTCGAGCAGGCGGACGAGGTGAGAGGCGTTCTGTTCGTGCTCAACACCGTCGGCGGCGACGTCGAGGCGGGTCTCGCGATAGCGGAGCTGATCGCATCGATGTCGAAGCCCACGGCGTCGCTCGTGCTCGGCGGCGGTCACTCGATCGGCGTTCCGCTCGCCGTGGCGGCGGAGCGCTCGTTCATCGTCCCGTCCGCGACGATGACGGTCCACCCGGTCAGATACAACGGGCTCGTGCTCGGCGTGGAGCAGAGCTTCACGTATTTCCGGCAGATGCAGGACCGTATAAACGGCTTCATCATCGCGCACAGCGGCATAACGAAGCAGGAGCTCGACAGGCTGATGTTCGACACGGACGAGCTCGCGTCCGACATGGGCACGATAATCGACGGGAAAGAAGCCGTGGAAAAAGGTCTGATCGACTGCACGGGCGGACTTAAGGACGCGCTCGGCTGGCTGCGAGGCGCGGGAAACTGAAAAACGGCTTCCGGTTCACCGGCTATATTATATATCGTGATAAGAGAAAGCCCTCTGCCGTATTGATAACGGCAGAGGGCTTTGATATTTAACTTTATGTTACCCCTGTGACATAGTATCGGGGATTTGGTTCGGGTCCTCGGTTTCGTCTGACGTTTGAGGCGGTTTGTTCATGTTTGTTATATCGTCTTCGGGGTATGAAACCATAGAGAAACAGCTTTCATTGAAATTGAATTCTCCGATGGTTTTCTCAGCCTTTTCGTAATCGGACAGCAGCGTCGATAACTGCGCTTTCGTCATTACGGCAATATAGTAAAACGTATACGGTTCCTCGTGGAAGCCGGTATAAACCTCAATGCCGATATACTCTCTGAAAAGATACAGTCTCGGATGCACCGCGCCGTCGTAAGCGCTAAAAGCTTCTTCATACGCTCTCGCCGCATAAACAGACGCGTCGCGTGAAGAGTCAAGGTCTTTTTGTATCCGCTCCTTATCGAAATCTCCGTCGTGATAATACTTTGCGAGAAATTCTTCACCGAGTTCCTCTATAATTTCGTCCCTGATGTGATTTTCAAACGCTGCTGTATTTCCGGCAGCGCACTGCTCAAGCTGATAAAGCGCTCCGTATATCGGGTACGTTTTATTATGTTCGTCAAGGTATTCCTTTCCCGTCTTGCCCTCGTAAACGAAATCCTCGAACTTCTCGGGTATATCTATATCGCGCTTTGCCGTTATCGCAAAAAGGTCGTCGTCGGACGCGGTCTTCAGTCTGTCGTACAGCTCTTTTGTCAGCTTTATACCGTTGTATTCCGTTATTTTCGTTTTTACCGGCAGATACGCGGGCTCGTATTTGTCGCTCCATATTATCCGCTCAAAATCATTACGACGCAAAAGAGCGTTAAGCGAGGAATCCGTAGGCTTTATTGACAGCGGGTCGGTAACATTGCCCTGCGGCGTCAACACGGGATTCGTTCTGTTTGCAAGGCGCGGAATCACGAGCGCGCACGCCGTCACGACAAGCGCAAACGACGCCGCTATCGGTACGAGCTTCCACATAACAGATTTCTTTTTACCGGCTTTATTGCCTAAAACCTTGTTTTTGATATTCTTTTCGTTTGTTTTTTCCGCAGATATGGTGTCAAACATACCGTTAAGGTCGCTTGCGTCCGCGTTCTGCAGAATCTCAGCTAAATTTTTCTTCATATCATGCCTCCGAGTATATTACGCAGTTTTTCCATGGCTCTGTGCGCGCGTACGTCCACGTTTGACGCGGTCAGTTTCAGATCCTTCGCTATCCGCTTAGTGCTTTGCCCGAGATAGTATTTGCGGAAAATGATGTCCGAATCCGGCGGGCCGAGCAGCTTTATCTGCCCGATCACCGTCTTTATAAGCTCCTTTTCCGCCGCCTCGTCAGTTAAGTCATAGTTGTCCGGTATCTCAATAAATCCGTCGTCGTCGAGCGAAAGAGTTGCTTTTTTATCCCTTAAGCAGTTGGACGCGAGGTTTTTGGCGATAACGCCGAGATACGTTTTAAGACTTGACTTCTCCGGCTCGTAGCTTTCCCATACGTCAGAAAACTTAATGAAAACGTCGCTCACGCAGTCCTCGATTTCGGATGAATCGCATACGTTGTCAAGCCTGCTTCTGACTATTGCAAAAACAAAGCCGGCGTATTGCTTTAAAACCTGCTCCATTCCCTTGTTTTTATCCGAGGTCAAAAGAGCAATTACAGCCTTATCATCCATTTATCTGTCTCCTCTTTGAATCGATTCACCATTATATACACGAAATAAAGAATAATCTTACATCATTTAAGAATAAAAGGTGCTTTTCGGAGAGCGAAAAACACCTTTCAACGGTTTGCTTTTATTTCAGTCTTACCGCCTCTATCTGATCGCCGGTGATCATGAGCTGCCCGAGCAGCGTTTCGGGCGAGGTGATGCTCTGAGAGTCGATCATGAGCCAGAAGCCCGTGCAGGTCGCCCGGCCGTTTTGTCCGGGGTAAAACACGGCGTAGACCGGATAGCCGGACTCAAAGACGAACACCAGCGAGCGAACTTCCTTCGGACCGTTGCGCTCAACGTCGGCCGATCCGGTGAACATGCTCATGAACGACACCGCGCCGAACCCCGTCTGAGAGTTCACCAAAGCCGGGACCGAAGAATACATACTGTTTATCATCTTCTTTTTCAGCGCTTCGGGAAGCTGATCGTATTCGCCGCTGCTGTCGTTGAGCTGACTTCTGATCAGTTCCTCCGGGTCGAATTTCAGTTCGTACACGGCCGCCGCGCGGCTCACGTCCATATCGGTGACCGTCTGCAGTATTTCGCCGTCGACCTGAGCCGACGTCAGCTTGCGGTACGTTTCGTTGAGCACGGCTTCACGCATGACGCCGGCGCATTCGAGCCCGGCTTTTATCAGCGCCTCGTCTGTTTTTCTGAATATCCCGCAGCCGCAGAGAAGAGACGCGGCGATAAGCAGCGCGGCGGCGGACGTTATGATTTTAATTGTGTTTTTCACGTTATTTTATCCTCAAAGTTTCTATCATCGCGTTGAATTTACCCTTGCCCGGCGGGATCCTTCGGGGCGGGCGTTTTGCCGTACTGAAGCGTGATCTTGCCGCCTGAGACGTATCTGAACAGCGCCACGACGTCGTCGTTTGCGACGGAGCCGTCGCCGTTGCAGTCGGCGGCGTATACGTCGACCTCGTCCGGCTTTGCGGAGCCGCTCACGTATTTGAACAGCGTGACGACGTCCAAGTTGTCGACGCTGCCGTCGCGGTTGACGTCGCCGACGCCGCCGTGACTCTCGAGCAGCGCGCCGACCGCGCCGCGTACGCGGCTGAACAGCTCGGTATCGGTGCTGTAATCGCCGAGCGCCGTTGTGACCTGCTTTATGAGCAGATCGGACGTGCCTTCGCCGAAGCGCTGATCGAGCAGAGTGAAGTAATCGTAATCCTCGACGCCGTCGCGGATCGATTCGAGACGCAGCGAGCCGATCGCCGTGGGATAGCCGTCGCTGCCGTATTTGTCGATATATTCCTGAAGCGCTCCGCCCGGATAAATCAGCACGCCGTTGCCGTAAGTGTCCACGACCGTGCCGCTCACCGCGTGCTCGTATTTCTTGGTCCAGACTTTGGCGTTTTCCCAGTCGTTGCACATGTAGTAAAGTACGCCGTCAACGTCGTAGAGTTTAGTCTGCCAGAAAAGGATCCTGTGCTTTACCGATTCGTCGTTTATCGAGAACGTTATCTCGGGGTTATGCGGAAAGCGCGTGACGTACCACCAGACCTCGTCGCCTCCGGCTTTTTGTTCCGCCATCCTGTCGGTGAAGACTCCGAGTGTGTTTTCCATGGATTTCGTGTAGAACTGCGTGTAAAGATCGGAGTACGCCGCCTTGTCGGCGTTCGTGTTGAAGAAATACGTCTTCGGGCACCAGACGTTCACGTCGTTTTCAAGATATTTGAAGAAGTCCGTCGTCGTGTTGATCATCGTGTCGTAATGGATCGGGGTGATCAGCTTGTGTTCTCCGAAATATTCCGTGAACTGCGCGTTCCACATCTTTATGTTGTTCAGCGCGGCGACGGAGAGCGGTTCGTCTCCGTTGTACGTCGAGTTGTAATACGGATAGAAATACGCTTTGTCGAGCCATTCCTGCTTTTTGGATACGCGGTCGTAAGTCGACTGCAGGATCTCGGGGATGTATTTGTGAGTCGTTTTGTCGAGGGCGTAATTCGGATCGTATTTCCAGAACAGAGTGTACGCGGTGCAGCGCGGATCGTCGAGATATTTTTCGACTTCGTCGGTCCAGAACCAGCCGCGCTTCGCGTAGGGCAGAGTATAGCAGTTGACCTTGTTGTCGAGCAGATATTCGTAATATCTTGCGTAAAGATCGTCTTCGAGACCGTCACTCGTCGTGCCTTCGCGGTTCGCGCCGACGATCACGGACCATTCGTTCAGGTCCGTCAGCGTCTTGCAGTACGACGCGACGGGCAGCGTGAAATCCCATACGTACGCGTAAACGTTCGCCTGCTTTATGACCTTGCCGTCAGCGTCCTTGACCTTTACCGTGGCGGAATACTGGCCGGCGGGCGAGTCGGCTTTGGATTTGACCTTGATGACGAACATCTGGCTTTTGTTCGCGGCAAGATCGAATTCGTGCTCGAGCACCGGGATCGGGTCGGCGACGGTCTTGCCGTCCACGTCGTCGAAATACCAGCCGTAGCAGACCTCTTTATCGAGCTTTTTGCCGTCGGCGTTCTTGAACTTCGAGACGGACAGAGTGAGCCCCGCTTTCGCCTCGGACGAGGAGAGAAGCAGATGACAGCCCTCAGTCTCGTTTTTCGCGAGCTTTATCTGATACGTGTTTCTGCCGTTCGGCGTCGTCTCCTCGGCGGGGGTGTTGTAATAGCTGTGATCGAACCACAGCGAAATGTCCGCGTCCTCGTATTCGGCGGTCACGGGTTCGTTCGACACCTCCGGCGCGTTGTCGGAGGCGGTGGAGAGCAGATATTCGGCTTTCGCCTGTTCTTCTTCGGACAGAGAGTGCAGCTCGCGGTAGGCGGCGGGAGCCGACGAGGCTCCACCGGCGCCCGAAACGGCGGGAACCGCGCACAACAGCATCATAACGGCGGCGAGAGCCGCGGCGGTCTTTTTCACGGCAGATGATCCTTTCGGTTTTTTTATATTATAACAAAAAAACGTGCCGTTGTCAACACGTTTTTCCGATTTGAGACCGCCGCACGCCGTCAGCTTGAACGCAGTTTCTTTGACACGCGTCCGCCGAGGACGAACATCCATAAAACGAATATCACGATCGCCACGGGTATCGTGAACTGGTAAACTATCTGCGCTCCGGCGCCTTTTATCAGCCAGCCGGTGAGGACGAATTCGTCGCGGCGGCTGAAAAACGTGAAGTCGATCCCGAACGGCAAAACGAACAATGTCTGAAGCCCGGAGGCGAGCAGCAGGGCGAGGTGCAGCGTGTCCGTCGCTTTTCCGTTGTTTATGAGGTAAAAGACGGAATACGAGAGGGTGAACAGATCGAGGGCGAGCGTCGCCATGACGGGGATATACCCGATCACGCCCGTCATATAATCCGTGTCGGCTTTATCCGCCGCCGCGAACACCGCGACCCAAGCCGCGACGGGCAGCAGCGTCAGAGCCGCGATCACGATCTTCTGTATCATTCCGGTCTTTTTCATAAGATCACCGCCGTTTTTTCTTTTCGGATATTATATCATACCGCACCGCGATTGTCAAGCCGGACGGCGCGGAATAAGGCGCCGGGGATGCAAAAAAACTCCCGGCGCCATATATTTTTTTGAAAAAAGACTTGAAAAAAACGGGCGTTTAGTGTACAATGTAACTAAAGTCAGTTTATGTAAACGGAGGAAATATCATGGCACAGGTCATACTGAGACCCGAGAACGTCAGGCCGGGGGCGAACGGCAAACTGAGGATAGGCATCATCGGCTGCGGCGGCATAGCCAACAACAAGCACATGCCGTCTCTGAAAAAGATCGACAGCGTCGAGATGGTCGCGTTCTGCGATATCATCATCGAGCGTGCGGAGAAGGCCGCGAAGGAATACGGTATACCCGGCGCAAAAGTCTACGAGGACTACAGAAAACTGCTTGAAGACAAGAGCATCGACATAGTCCACGTCTGCACTCCGAACAGATCGCACAGCTTCATAACGGTCGACGCGCTCGAGGCGGGCAAACACGTGATGTGCGAAAAGCCGATGGCGATCAACGCGGTCGAAACGAAGAAGATGCTCGACGCCGCGAGACGCACCGGCAAAAAACTGACGATAGGCTACCAGAACAGACAGCGCGACGACGCGCTTTACATGAAGCAGGAGGCGCTGTCCGGCACGTTCGGCGATATATACTTTGCAAGAGCGACGGCTCTGCGCCGCCGCGCCGTCCCGACCTGGGGTGTGTTCATAAACGAATACGAGCAGGGCGGCGGTCCGCTGATAGACATAGGAACGCACGCGCTCGACCTCACGCTGTGGATCATGGACAACTACAAGCCCAAATACTGCGTGGGCACTACTTATCACGCGCTGAATAAAGACAGGAACACCGGCAACGCCTGGGGCGACTGGGACGTCGACAAGTTCACGACCGAGGACTGCGCGTTCGGCTTCGTCGTTATGGAAAACGGCGCGACGATAATACTCGAATCCTCCTGGGCGCTGAACCTCATCGACTGCCGCGAGGCTATAACGACGGTCTGCGGCACGAAAGCGGGCGGCGATATGCTCGACGGCGTGAGGATCAACGGCGTGCATCTCGGACGTCAGTACGTGACAAAACCGAACCTCTCGGCGGGCGGCGTCGCGTTCTTTGAAGGAAACAAGGGCGCGGATCCCTCCGAGCGCGAGGCGAGAGCGTGGATCGACGCGGTGATAAACGACAAAGCCCCGTTCGTGCTTCCCGAGCAGGCGTACGCGGTGTCGCAGATACTGAGCGGCATCTACGAATCGGCGCGCACCGGGAATATCGTATATTTTAATTAAGAATTCAAAATTAAGGTGTCGCTGCGCGACGGACCGTGTGCGCAAAGCGCACGATCGGGTGACCCCACCCCTCAACGTCCCCCCTGTCCCCCCCTTCTTCCCCCTC
>JAFZRM010000040.1 GCA_017619885.1 Clostridia bacterium
ACCGTCACGGAGCCGGATGACACCGGGGAGCCCGGTCTTACCGTCCCGGAGCCGGATGACACCGGGGAGCCCGGTCTTACCGTCACGGAGCCGGATGACACCGGAAAGTCCGACCATACCGTCACGGAAGACGGCACCGGGACAGAGCCCGAACCCGAACAGAGTCAGCCCGTCCTGGTCGAAGACCGGAAGCCGTTTTCGTTTACCGCCTCATATCCCGGACTGACCGGAAACCATATGTCCGACCATGCGAACAGAAACGGATTCCGCGTCGCGGGACTTTCGGACGTGTATGACAAACTCGCGCGCGCTATGATCGGCTCCGGTATGGACGTCGTGTCGCCGGTCAACGTTTACACCGCGCTTTCGATGCTCGCGGAGTGTGCGGACGGCGAGTCAAGAGCGCAGATACTCGATCTTCTCGGCGCCGCCGATATGGGAGCCCTGCGTGAGCAGAGCAAAAACGTCTGGCGTTCGCTTTACCGTGAGGATGAATACGGCTCCACCGTTTCCGCCTCCTCGGTATGGCTCGACAGCGGTATGACCGTAAAGCAGAACTGTGTTGAAAAGCTTCTTGCGGATCATTATGCGTCGGTGTCCGCCGGTGATTTTTCAAGCGACGGATACAGGGAAGAGATAAAAAAATGGCTGTCCGACAACACGCGCGGCCTGCTCGACGATCAGATCCGCGGGCTGACGTTTGACAGCAATACGAAAGCGGTCCTCTCGTCGACCCTGTATATGAAAGCAACGTGGGAATCGAAGTTTGAAAAGCAAAAGATAAGCGGCACCTTTAACGGAACGAAAAAGTGCGGATTCATGCAGAGCAAGATCGAGGATACGGTGTATTTCGAGGACGGATTCACCGCTTACCGCCGTGACCTCGGAGGGAAAGCCGGCTCTGTCTGGTTTTTCCTGCCGGATAAGGGGAACAGCGTGCAAAAGATCATCGATTCGGGCGTGATATCCTATATCAACGGCAAGAAAAGCGAACCGGAGCTGTGTATGCTGGATCTGCGCATCCCGGAATTCGACGTATGCGCGGACATGGATATAACCGAAGCTCTGAGATCGCTCGGAGTCACGGACTGCTTCGGTGAAAATGCGGATCTTACGAATCTTACCGACGATCCGCTTACCGTGTCGGAGATCAGACACGCCGCCCGCCTGACCGCGGATACGTACGGTATTGAAGGCGCGGCGTACACCGTGATAATCGCGCCGGGCGCCGCCGATCCCTCCGGCATAAGAAAAGTCGATCTGTTCTTTGACAGAACGTTTGCGTTCGCCGTGGTCGACGCGTTCGACACGCCCGTTTTCACCGGCGTGATAGACGAAGGATCGGTCAGATAAACAATAAAAAAAGTCGGAAAAGGACATGTCCTTTTCCGACTTTTTTACTTTATTCCGCTTTTGAGATCGTTCCGAGGACGAGGCCGAGGCAGCGGATCTCGTCGTTTTCACCGAAGACGATATCCTTGTAGTCGGGGTTGATCGAGCGGAGACGGTCGCCTCCGAATTTCTTTATATAGCTTTCGCCGTTATATAGGAATATACCGATCTTGCCGACGGGTATCTCCCCGCATGATTCGACTATGACTATATCTCCGTCGAAGAAGCGCGGCTCCATACTGTCCCCGGATACGCGCACGGCATAATCGGCACGGTCCGTCACTTCGTTGACTACGAGAGATACGGTGCTCGAATGCGAAGAATCGAGGAAAGAACCGCATCCGGCGGATACCGGAACGTCGTAGATGAAGATCTTCCGTTTCAGACCGATGTCCGACCCGGCGCGGCGCGCCTCGGCTTCCATGCGGGAAAGCTCTTCGTCGGCAGTCTTTAATACCGCTTCGCGTCCGCGGCGGTCGAGCTTCGCGAATTTGTCGCGCAGAACGGAGAAGCCGCCGTCCTCCTCGCCGTCGCACAGATATTTGACGGTCGTGCCGAGAGCAGACGCGATCTTCTCGAGCGTGTCGAGTTTCGGTTTGCCGGTCTGCCCGGAAAGCAGCTTGTTAAGCGTGCCCAGCGGTACCCCGGATTTATCGGAGAGCTGCTGCGTATTGACGTGATTCTGCTTTTTAAGTTCTTTTACGCGGTCGTACCATTCCATGATATGCCTCTTTCGTGTATGATTTCCGTGACCCGATCATATCATATACCAAAAAATCACGTTTGTCAATAGGTTTTCGGAAAAAAAACGGAAAAATTTATCAAAAACTATTGACAAATACCGAAAACGGTAGTATAATAGGGGCAGAAATCAACCGAAAACGGTAAAACACGGAGAAAAATCATGGATAGTGTAAGAAATATAACCGGTATTAACGCGAAACAGGCACCGAAGGTAACGGTGAAAGACGTTGCGGAGCAGCTCGGTTCCGCGGCGCTCACGTTCTTCAGGCTGCTGTTCTATATCACGGAATACGCGATCAGCTCCGTATACCGTTTCTTTGCGTCGGAAAAAGCGGCGTACCTTGCCGGCAGATATAAAAAGTTTTTGTGCGGCGCGGGCGCGCTCGCGCTGATATTCGTCGCCGTCGGCATCATCGGCGGCATGGAGGCGGGTCTCATCTCGCTCGCCGTAGGCGCTCCGGTTTTCCTGATTATATGCGGCGCGGTAAAGCTTCTTGGCAACGAATAAAGAAATACGAGGCACGGCGGGACCTTATCGGTCCCGCTTTTTTTGTCATGTGCGTCAAAAACGCTTTAAAAAATATAAAAAAATTGTAAATCTTAATAAAATTCACGCCTGCGGTATTGATTATATTTATTTTGAATGATATAATGTAGCGGTAAAAGAGCCGCTGCCGGGCTGAAACGGCAATATCAATCACGGGGGAATCCCGTCTGGAGGTCATTTTCATGAAGAAGTTGATAGCTTTGATCCTTTGCCTTGCGACCGTTTCGGCGGTGCTTGCGTCATGCGGATTCGATCCGGACGAAAAGGGTGCGATCGTCAATATGTATCTTTTCAACGAGATACGTAACTTTGACCCGCTTTACGCATACACGAACGCGTCGAACATCGAATACGACGGCGATTCGAGCGGAAACGGCGTATTTCTGTCCAAACTCAACGCAAACGCCGAGGCGGTTGAGCTTCTCGGTCTTTTGTACGAGGGACTTTTCAAAATGAACGCCGACGGCAAAGTTGAAAAAGCGCTTGCCAAAAGCTATGAATATATAAAGAAGGAAGACGCCAAGAAACCCGAGAACAACGTCTACATGCTCCGCATAACCCTGCGCGACACGAGATGGAGCGACAATACGAAGGTCCAGGCAAACGACTTCATCTTCACGGTGAAGCGCATACTCGATCCCGGTATCAACTGCGACGCCGCGGTCATGCTCTACGACATAAAGAACGCGAAGGCAGCCAAGCTCGGAGACGAGAGCCGTGACGACATAGGTATATCCTCGCCCGATACGCAGACGATTGAAATAGAGTTTGAAAGAGACATCAACGTCGATAAGTTCCTTGAGGTGCTCGCGAGCCCGATGCTCGTGCCGCTCCGCGAAAACAAGGTCAACTCCTATGAAGTCAACGATAAAGGCGAGATCATATACGGCGACAACGGCATGCCCGCGTACAGCAACTCCTGGGCTACCGTCGCAACTTCGCTCGTCTGCTCCGGTCCGTTCTTTATCAGAAAACTCGAGACCGAACTCGGCAAGGAATGGACGCTCGAGAGGAACAAATACTACAACGCCAATCCCGACAAGGAGGAGCGCCCCGACAAGTACGTCACTCCTTATAAGATAATCATCCACTACGAATTCACGCTCGACGAAGTGCTCGAAGCGTATAACAACGGCACGCTGTTCTACGTAGGCACGCTCACGCCCGATGCGTTCGCCGAATACGAAAGCAAGCTGACGATAAACGACACGTTCGCCGTCGGCTCGTACATGTTCAACCCGGACAGCGAGCTCACGCAGAATCCCGCGGTGCGCCGCGCTCTGTCGCTCGCGCTCGACAGGAACGAGATCGCGAAATTCGTGACCGCGTCCGTGCCCGCGACGGGACTCATCCCGCCGAAGGTATTCGACCTCGACAGAAAGAGCACTTACAGATCGCATTACGGCTCCGTCATCGAATCCGAGGCAAACGTCGACGAGGCGAAATCCGTGCTGAAAGCGGCGGGCGTCTCCGGCGGTTCGATAACGGTCCTTGCGCGTACGTTCACCAATAACGACGAAGTCGGCATGGCCGAATACGCAAAGGCGCAGTGGGAAAAGCTCGGCTTCAAGGTCACGATCGACAGCAGAGGCCGCAACCTGTTCCAGACGAAATTCAACGAAGGCGCGTACGACGTGCTCTATACCGACTGGCAGGCGTACTCCGTGAGAGCGTTCAACATGGTCGCTCCGTTCTCGGTCAACTACTCCGGCGCCGCGCTCGATACCGAGCATCAGAACTACGACCCGCGTCCCAACTGCACCGGTTACTCGAATGAAGATTACGACAAGCTCATAGCCGAGGCCGCGGAGCTTGAGGAAGGCACCCGTGAGAAGAACGACAAGGTGTTCGAGGCGGAGAAGAAACTCATGGAAGACATGCCGATCATCCCGCTCGTGTTCTACCGCGACTACTACATGACGAGCAAGGAGATCTCCGGCGTAAAGAACACTTATTACGGATATAAGGTACTTACCAAGATGAAACTGAAGAACTACAAGAAGTACCTGCCGGTTGAAGAAGAATCAAATTAAAATAAAAGAGGGTAAGGCAAATGTCTGACAAGCTTAGGATCGGAGTTTTCGGCGGTTACCGCGGACAGACGATGATAGACGTTCTGCTTGATCACCCTGACGCTGAACTGGTAGCGGTGTGTGATAAATACACACCGCTCCTTTCACAGGTGAGGGAAAAAGCGGAAGCTCACGGGCTGAAAGTGGCGCTGTACGAATCGTTTGACGAATTCATCAAACACGACATGGACGCGGTCGTACTTGCAAACTACGCGACAGAACACGCGATCTACGCCGTGAAATGCCTGTACGCCGGCAAGCACGTGCTGTCGGAGGTGCTGCCGTGCGAGACCGTCGCTCAGGCGGTCGCGCTGGTCGAGGCGGTGGAAAAGACGGGCCTCGTCTATTCATACGCCGAAAACTACTGCTACATGCTCCATACGTTCGAGATGTGGCAGAGGTATAAGAAAGGCGATATCGGCACAGCCACTTACGGAGAGGGCGAATACATCCACGACTGCGCCGGAATCTGGCCGCAGATAACGTACGGCGAGCGCGATCACTGGAGGAACAACCTTTACTGCACGTACTACTGCACTCATTCCGTCGGTCCGCTCATAGCGATGACGGGACTGCGTCCGGTGTCGGTCGTCGGCTTCGAATGCCCGCCGCCCGAGGAGATGAAGCGGCTCGGCGCGTATTTCGGCGCCGGCATCGAGATGGTAACGCTCGAAAACGGCGCGATCATGAAGAGCATCCACGGCCACCTGAAACGCGAACCAGGCAGCGTCAACTACGAGCTGTACGGAAGCAAGGGAATGATGGAGACGGGCAGACAGAGCGCGAACCAGCCGTTTTACATCTACCGCGAGAGCGAGCAGATCTGCCGCGGCGACTGGGAGGCATACTCGCCGGAGCTGAGGATCGCCGCCGATATGGCGAAGGGATTCGCCGGTCACGGCGGATCGGATTTCTATCCGACTCATTTCTTCATACAGAAGATACTCGGCCGTCCCGAAGGCATGGAATGGTCGATCGACGTGTATACCGCCGTGTCGATGGGACTGTGCGGCATATTCGCGTACAGATCGGTGCTTGATGGCAATACGCCGCAGAAGATACCGGATCTGCGCGACCCCGCCGTCCGAGAGGCGTGCAGATACGATAACAAGTGCACGAACAAAAAGATCGCGCACGGAGACGATCTGCTGCCGAGATCCTCGTACGGCGAAGTCGATATACCCGACGAGGTATATGAACACGTCCGCCGACTGTGGATCGAAGGAAAACCGGGAGAATGATTGGAAAGGCTGCCGCAATGCGGCGGCCTTTTTCATGCGAAGTATGCTTCGCAAGTGAAGTATCCTGCGGACGTGAAGTATGCTTCGCAAGTGAAGTGCGCTTCGCGCGAGAAAAAATGAGTCGCTTCGCGACAATCTTGGGGGTTTCCACCCCCCAAACCCCCTGTTCCCCTCCCGGGAACCCCCACCGCTGTTCGCGGCGGGGAACCCCGGCTCCCGTCATTCTGCGAATGAGGGGGGGCAGCGCGAGCGGTGGATGAGGCGAACGCCGGTCCCGCAAAAGAACGGCGGCGGGAGCAAGCCCCCGCCCTACAGTTTGAAAAGCCCCAAATGACATTTGGGGGGTGGCGGGGGTTTGGGGGCGGGAAGGGGGCGGGGAGTCCCCAAAGGCGCCGAGGTACGAGGCGCACCATTCGTCCCGCAGCCGGGGTTCCCGCAGGGACACCGATTAAAAAAGCGAAACGGGAGGGAAAACCCTCCCGTATATTATTGCAACTCAGATCCTGCGGATGCGGTATACTTTATTCGTACGGATAGTAGATGCCGATCATCACGTAGCTTTTCGCCGTATCCTCACAGGACTCGACGAGTCCTTTTTCGTTTAACGTATACGTTCTCGAGCTGCCGAACACGAAAGGCACTCCGGCTTTTTCCGGTCCGCCGTATACCGTGCTTATCTGTGCGACGTCCCACGTAAGTCCGTTTTCCGTTTTCTCGAGCGCTCCGCCGTAAGCTCCTTCCTGAACGTATATCTGCTCGGGCGAAAGCGAACCGTCGCATACGAGCAGGACTGCGCTCGTCCCTTCCTTATACTCTTCGGCAACGTCTTTGTATTCTTTGTTTGCGTATTTCAGATCAATGCGGTATCTCCAGAGCGCTGCCGGCCCGTTATGCCCGGGCACGTAGAAATATGCGTCGGCGCCCATGTTCTGTCCGGGCGACATAAGCTTGCCGCTCAGATAGATCTTGCCGTTCAGCGACTGCGCGGTGCCGAATTCATAGTTGACGCCGAAGCTGATCATGCGCTCAACTCCGCGGTCGTATGACAGAAGCATCAGATTCGATCTGTAATCGAGGTCGTAATACATTATGACGTAACCGGTATCGACCTTGCCGAGACAGCGGACCGTGCTGCTTGAAATATCGATCTGCACGGGGGTCTGTCTGTTCCTGATCAGGTCGCCCGTCGCTTTTGAAAACTCCGATATCACGAACGACTGCAGCTGTTCGTGCACTACGCTTTCTCTGCCTTCTACCGTGGCCCACTGTTCCGTGTCGGTGTAGCTTACGACGTATATTGTATCCTCGTCGTAATAGATTCCCGCTACGGCGCCCATGTTGTGAGTGTATTTTTGTACCCAGACTTCGTTTCCGTTATCGTCAAGCAGCGCGAGCTTCAGCTTATACGCCGGATCGAGGTGACCGAATCCGAGTTCGCGTACGATCAGCACGCCGCAGTCGAGCACTCTGTAATCATTAATGCGAAGATCCGAATCCGTATCGGGATCGTCCTTCCATTTGTAAGTCCAAAGTACGGCACCGTCTTTGCTTTTTGTGAAATAACCTTCTTCGTCGCCGGTCCCGAAGGCGTAATCATAGTCAATTTTGTAGATATACGTGCCGCCGGTCATTATATAATCGGGATCGTTCATACTGACCGTCTGAGGATCGCCGCCCTTGAGCGTGCAGCGGTCGATCTCGATCTCGCGGTCCGCTCCGCTGCCGTTTACCGCGGTCTCCGTGATAGTCGTCTTCGACGTCGAAAACCCGACTTTCGCGCCCGGCTCCACCATTGCGATGTTGTCGGACGAATATTTCGTCGAGATCGCGAAGATCGCGAACGCCGCGAGCCCGAGCAGGGCGGCGCCGGAAAGCACGTATTTAAGGATCCTTGCCCCGCTGCCCTTTTTGAAATACACCTTCGCGTTTTCTTCCGCCGATTCTCTTTTGTATCTGTTGTCGACGTCGCCGAGCGCCGTCATTATGTCTTTGGTCTTCATATCTTGTACCCCTTTCCTTTGAGTATTTCCGCAAGTTTTCTGCGCGCCCGCATCAGGCGTGCGGATATCGTGTTGCCGCCAAGCCCCGTCATTTTCGCGATAGTCGGTATGTCGTCCGCGTAGTAGTAGCGGCGCATGAATATGAAACGCGTGCCGTCCTCAAGCTCCGACAGAAATCCGTTGAGGATCTCCGGCAGATCGCCCGTGTCCTCGTCCGTGCCGTCGACGATCTCGGCAAGCTCGTCGTCGATCGACACCGTGCGGTTCCTGCTGCGTTTTTCCGCCGTGTTGTAGCGGTATCTCGTAAGCGATATGCGGCGCACGGTCTCGCACAGATACGCGAAAAGGTTCGCCGGCCGCTCCGGCGGGATCTTGTTCCACGCCGAAAGATACGCGTCGTTCACGCATTCCTCGGCGTCACGGCTGTCTCCGGTTATGCCGAGCGATACGCGTTTCAGCTTTGCGCCGTACGATGCGTCAGCTTCGCGGACCGCGTCTTCGCTGCGCGAAAAAAACAGGCTTATTATGCTTTCATCGTTCATGTGTTATCTCCTTTCTCCTGCCTTCACCATATAAGTGGACAAAAGGCGGGCGAAAATGACGCGCGGACGAAAAATTGTTTGCCCCGTCTGCTTTTATTCTTCGGTGGCAACAATATAAAGGGGTGATTTTATGTATTTCAGGTCCGATATGGCAAAAGAAGTGCACGACAGGTTCATGAAACAGTATGCGAAGGAGCATAAGGGCGAACCCGACGGCATCCGCTTCGACCGCAGGGTACGCGGCGGATTCGAGGTGAGCCGCGTCACGGTGACGAACGAAAACGGCGCCGCGTTGCTCGGTCGGCCTGTCGGCACTTACGTGACGTTGTCGGTCGGCAGGCTGTGGCAGAGCAGCGAGGATGAGCTCGAGCGCGCGGCGGATCTCACGGCGGACGTTCTCGCGTCCGTCGGCGTCGGGGGAAAAGTGCTCGTCGTCGGGCTCGGCAACGACCGCGTGACCGCGGACGCCGTCGGTCCGTGCGCCGCGCGCCACGTCGTGGCGACGCATCACGTCAAAAACAGAGCGCCGCTCGGCGACGCCGCGGTCGTGATCCCCGGCGTGCTCGGTCAGACCGGGATCGGAGCGTCGTCTCTTATCCGCGCGGCGGCGGACGAGGTCGAGCCGGACACGGTCGTCGTGATAGACGCGCTCGCCGCCGGAAGCGTCGGGACGCTCGGCGTCACCGTGCAGATCACGGACACCGGGATCAGACCGGGCTCCGGCGTCGGAAACGACAGGGGCGAGCTTTCATCCGCCGTGCTCGGCGTGCCGACGGTTGCGATCGGCGTTCCCACCGTGGCGGACGCCGCGATATTTTTGCCAGACGGCGCGCCGCAGAGCAGCGTTGAGGCGCTGCACGGTATGTACGTTTGCCCGAAGGACTGCGACGCGATAGTCGCCGCGCTCGGCCGCATGACGGGATACGCCGTCAACCGCGTCTGCCATCCGTCGCTGCCGTACCGCGAGATGGGTTATATATGAGGTCAAGGTCACATATACTGTACCGGAAAGGACGGTATAAAACAATGGACTTTGACGGATCGTTATCAAAAATGAGGGACGCGAACGGCAGACCGTACAGGACGGCGGCGCGTGCGGCGTCGGTGCTGCGCGCGGCCGTTTTCGTCGCCGTTATCTCCGCGATGCTCGCGGGAGGCGTGCTCACGGCGGCGGACGGGATAGTGACGCGGACCGACGGGGACCGGTCCTCGGCGCCCGCCGCCCGCCCCGCGGCGGCGATGAAGAGCTTTCGCTGCTTTTCGCTCTCGCCCGAAGAGGATACGCGGGATCTTGACGCGGAGCTTTTGCAGACGCTTTACGTTTTCGACCGCAGATCGGTGCCCGACGGCATGGTCGGAATAATCCCGATATCGCTTTACCGGCAGCCGGAGGAGGGATAGGTCTGGGTGTCGGACGCCGGCGACAAAAAGATGATAGACGCGGACGAATATCTGAATCGGAGCCTGCCCGTCGGTGACGCGCGGTCGGACGGATACACCGTGCTGATAATACATACCCACGGCACAGAGGCTTTTTCCGAGGAAGGCGCGCTGTACGCCGAACCCGGCAGTTATCCGCGGTCCACGGATCCGGAGAAAAACATCGTCGCGATCGGCGAGATCTTCGCGGACGCGCTCAACGCCGCAGGTATCAAAACGCTGCACTGCCGCGAGCCGATCGACGCGCGGTCGTACTCTAACGCGTATTCGAACGCAGCGGACATCATTAAAGAATATATAAAAGAATATCCCGGAATAAAATACCTGCTCGACATCCACAGGGATTCGGTCGATCTGACGGACGGCTCAAAAACGCGCATGGTGACCGCGTGCGGCGGTCAGCCGACGGCGCAGGTGATGTTCGTCGTGGGAACCGACCGGCTCGTGTCGGCAAATAAGAATTGGCGCGACAATATGGCACTCGCGGTGCGGCTGCAGACGGAGCTTGAGGCTGAATATCCCGGGCTGATGAGACCGATAAACGTGAAACAGGGCGCGTTCAACCAGTACTTTACGCCGCTGTCGCTTCTGATCGAGGTCGGCTGCGACGGAAACAGCATGGCGGAGGCGAAACGCGCCGCGCGCATAGTCGCCGACAGACTCGTCAAAACCATGACAACCGGGTGAAAATCAGAAAACCGGGGATCCCCCGGTTTATCTTAACAGTGATAACGCCTTCGTTTTGATCGCGGTCTTTCCCGGACTCGTCGCGCAGGCTTTCAGATGCGTCAGCGCGTCGCCGACCCGTCCGTCTCCGTCGCAGATGCGGAAAAGCTGCCAGTGCGCGAACAGCGCCGCGTCTTCCTCAGCCTTCATGATGCCGGGAGCGTTCAGTACGCCGTTATAATACGTCTCCGCGGTCTGCGTATCGCCCGTCGCCAGGGCTTTGGCGGTCCTCTCGCAGATGTCCGCCATCGCGTATATCAGCGACGAGCCGGGCTTCAGATCCTTAGCCCCGGAAATCAGCGCGTCACCTTCTTCGACGTCGCCGTTCTCGTAGCACAGCTCCGCCTCGGCTATCAGCGCTTTGGCGCGCGCGGACCTGCCGGGCAGCGCCTTCATCGCCTCGACCGTCTTTTTGGCGTTCTTCACGTCGCCCTTGAGCCTGTACGATACGAGGAGCAGCTCGAGCAGATCGTATCCCGGACGGCAGATCGCGTTCTTCGCCTCGGTCTTTTCATTGTATGACGCGATAAAGCTGTCCGGCTGAAGCTGTCTGCGGACGAGCCTGGTGCCCTCTGAAAACAGCTTTGCCTTGCCCTCCGCGTAGATGCCGAGCGGAACGCTCAATACGGCGAGTATAACGAATATGACGCCGATCGTCACCGGCGGCTTTGTGCTCTGACCGTCGACTCCGACGAAGTACGCGAACACGAACGCACCGATCCCGAACAGAAGAAAGAACACGAACGTTATGACCGTCCTTGCGACGGCCGAACGGCTGAGTATCATACGCCGCCCTCCGTCACTGACCGCCTAGCATAGTGATGAGCCGCATGTAGATGCGCCCCGGATCCTCCGAGAACGCCATCGCCATCTTCTTCGCCTGATACTGCGTATCGAGCGTAAGAGCGATCTTCATAAGCTCCTCGTTTTCCTTTATAAGCGACAGTTCAAGAAGGACGCGGCCGCCGTCAAGCTCCGTGGTCTTCACGACCTTTTTGACTTTGTCGTCGGTAAACGATACGAACTGGACCGCCGCGCGCAGACCTCTGTCGTGTATATACCCGACGAGATCGCTTTTAAGCGTCTGCTCGATGAATTTTCCGTCCTCGGTGACGTAATACTGCCCGTTTTCGTCGCGCGCGACGAGACCGTCCGATTCAAGCGAATCGAACGCCTCTATGAAGTCCATGTTCGAGATGACGCCGTCGTACAGCGCTATGTCGTTGACGGACGAATAATCGAGCGGATAACCGACCTTCTGCATGATGCAGAGGATGTAAAGCTTCACGTCGCCCTGTTCTGTCAGCGGAATCAATGCCATTTGATGACCTGCCTTTGAGTTTTTTCATATTATACCATACAAAAAGACTTTTTTCAAGAAGGAAGGTGTCAAAACACTGAAAATTTATAAAAAACAGGTCATCCGGACAAAAACATCATAAGAAGATGAAAAATATTTTTTAAAAACTATTGACAATTTTGAAAACGTGGATATAATGTAAATCAAGAAAAGCAATTGTATGCTTCTGCCGCGAACAACGGATCGGCCGATTCGGAAGGAGTTGCCCTTGGATATACTGCAGGAAGACGTCATGAGGACGAAATACGGAGACAACGAGGCTTTCAGGCGTCTGCTCGAAGCGTACGACCCGATGATTTCGTCGCTCGTTACCGAATTTTCCCGCTCTTGTCCCGGGTGCGACGTCAGCGAGGACGATCTTCGTCAGGAAGCGGCGATAGCGCTGTATTTTTCCGCGCTTTCCTATAAGGCGGAAAAAAACGTTTCCTTCGGCCTATACGCAAAGATCTGTACCAAAAACAGGCTTACCTCTTACGTCAAAAAGAGCGTTGCAAAGTCCCTTTCGAGAATGATCTCCGACTGTATAGACGATTGCTTTGACTGCGAGACGGCGGCGGACGACGCGGAACAGCCGCTCAACCAACTGATATCAGCCGAAAACTGCGAAGCGTTGAAAAAGCGCATCAGATCCGGTCTGACGGATTATGAATACGAGGTTTTCATGCTTTACGCGGACGGACTCGCTCCCGCGGAAATATCGGAACAGCTCGGCAAAGAGCCGAAATCCGTTTACAACACTCTGCAGAGAGTCCGTAAGAAACTGAAGAAACTGCTCTGTACCTGAGCCGTCTTAAAACGAAAGTCAAAAGCTTTGTAAAAGCGTGATTTTAAACATCAAAGAAAGGAACAGCAACCAATGTACGAGGACATCACACTGACCTGTAAGGACTGCGGCCAGCAGTTCATATTCTCCGTGCGCGACCAGGAGTTTTACGCGGAGAAGGGCTTCCAGAATCAGCCCCAGAGATGTAAGGCGTGCCGTGATAAGAGAAAGGCGGCGGCAGGTGAGGCGAAAGAGCTTTACACCGCTATCTGCTCCAAATGCGGCAAGGAAGCAAAGCTTCGCTTCCAGCCTACCGAAGGCAGACCCGTTTATTGCAGCGAATGCTTCGCTGAAATGAAAAATAACCGTCAGTAATCAGCACGGCGAAAGCCGGACCGACAGAGACGCGGAGGGGGACGACAAGCACCGCCGACAGGCGGCGCTTGTCGTGTTTTATTTTTTTCTTCAAAAACGCGGCTTTGCGGTGTGCTTCGTAAGGAAGTACACCGCAGCTAAATTCGCCTTGCGGCGAGCTAAATTGGGCTTCGCCCAGCTAAATTTGCTTCGCAAGCTAAATTCGGCTTTGCCGAGCTGAAAAAGGCGAATTTAATTTAGCTGTCCCTATGGGACAATTTAGCTATCGAACGCAG
>JAFZRM010000041.1 GCA_017619885.1 Clostridia bacterium
GATACTCGACGACGGCAGGATCACAGACGCGCAGGGCAGAGAAGTCAACTTCGAAAACACCGTCATAGTCATGACGACGAACGCCGGGTCTGTCAACAGCACCGCGCAGGCGGGCTTCGGCTCCGGCGGCACTGAGACGAAGACGGAAAAAGCTCTGTCGGAATTCCTGCGGCCCGAATTCATAAACAGGATCGACGCCGTGGTGACGTTCAACTCGCTGTCGCGTGAAGATTTCGCCGGCATCGTCCGCGTGATGATGTCCGATATCGTCTCCGTTATGGCGGAGCGCGGCATCAAATTCAGCTATACCGACGCTTTGTGCGATTTCGTTATAGATAAATCCTATTCGAGAAAATTCGGCGCGCGCAATATGAGAAGATATATTGAATCAAACGTCGAGGACGCGATAGCGGAGCTTCTCATCAGCCGCAAGGGTCAGCGCCCCGAAACACTGTGCGCCGACGTCGAGGACGGAAAAATAACCGTAAAATAAGCCGGGAGATAATTGAGTGAAACGCAGTTACACGGAAGCCCCCGTCACGGATTACGTCAGCGAGACCGACTGGTACAGGTTCGATATAGACACACTGTGCCGCAAGCTCGGGACGGACAAACAGACGGGACTTGACGTAAAGATCGTAAAGAAGAAGAAGGAAAAACACGAGAAAAACGTGATTTTCCCGCCCGACCCGGAAGATAAGGACAACGCACCGAAAACGGCGTTTTCGGTGCTTTCCGTGCTGCTTATAATAATGCTCGTGCTCGCCGGGATCCTTTTGAAGGATAAAACGGCGGCGTTCGGCATCCTGCTCACCGCGGCGGGACACGTCGCGATATACTCGATGTTCGGGTACGGCAGAAAATTCATGTCGTCGCTGTCGTCGTACTCCGTTCCCGAAGTGCGCGTCGTACGCGGCGGCAAAACTTTAAGGATCAACCAGAACGGCATCGTCCAGGGCGATCTCATATATCTTTCCGAGGGCGACCTCGTGCCGTGCGACGGCAGGATCGTATTTGAAAACGGTCTGCGCGTGCTCGAAAAGAACATCTCGGGCGGCGACGGCAGCAAGGACGCCGACTACGTCGAGCGCATGAACGGACTCGATCCGTCCCAGCAGAAGAACATGGTCTTCGCGCGCTCCGCGATATCCGAAGGCTCGTGCATGATCATAGCCTGCGACACCGGCTCTCACACTCTGCCGGTCAGACGCGGGATAAAAGTGAAGTCGACCGCGAACTCGTCACTCGACGTCTTCGGCAAAGTCTCCAGAATCTCGCGCGTCTACGCCGTGATCTGCAGCGCCGTCCTGTTCACCGTTACCGTGTTCGCGTACGCGACGAAAGGCGACAGCGAGATATTCAGCACGTTCCTTCTGCTGCTCGCCGTCGCGGCGTCCTCGTACTGCGAGCTATTGTGCGCCATGGCTTACATAGCCGTCACGAACGGCATTTCGCTGCGTCGCGACAGGAACAGCGATTACAACAAAGGCGTAATAATCAAGAATCTTTCGGCGATCAAACGCCTGCGCGAGCTGACGTCAGTCTGGATCCCGAAGACCGCCGGCATCTGTGAAAAGCAGATCGTCGCGGAAAAGGTCTTCACGAACGACAGAGAGCTTGACGCCGACGCCGACAACGTCGAAAAACTCCGCCGCACCGTATACGTTGCGCTGTCGAGCTTCGGCGGCCGCGACCGCCACGACAAGAGCGGCACCGCGCTGACGCAGGAGCAGGACGGCATCATAGACCTTGCGGACAGGCTCGGGATAACCATCGACGAGGTCGAGGAAAACATGATCCCCGAGGGCAAGGTCAGAGCGGACGGCAAGCGTTTCTTCGACGCCGCGATCGTGCTGTTCAAAAGCCAGTATCTCGTCTGTCTGCGCGGTCCGGCGATATACGTTGTCAGCCGCTGTACCAAAAGGATCTCGAACGGCTCGATGGTCCCGCTCGGCACGGACGGCAAAAACGATCTGATCGCCCGCGCCGCCGAATACGAGAGCATGGCGTACCGCGTGATGGCCGTCGCGTCGAAATACGTCAACTCCGCGGATCGCGAATTCGAGGAGAACGGCTTCTGCTTCGAAGGCTTCATCGTCATGCGCGAGCAGTTCTCGCCGACGTGCGCGGACACCGTCGCGCAGCTTGACAAGATCGGCGTTAAGACCGTCATGTTCTGCGACGATATGACCTCGCAGAGCCGCAACCTCGCTAAGCATCTCGGCATCTGCCGCGACGACGCGCAGATGGTCACCGCGCCGGAATTCGTGAACACTAAGGCGATCATAATTGACCGCAAGCTGATGTCGTACAGGCTTTTCCTTGGGCTCGACAACGAGCATAAACAGTTCGTTAAGAGCAAATATCTCGGCAATGAAGAGCACATAGGCGTCGTCGGTCAGCATCTTTACGATATATCGCTTATGACCGGCGAGGATACCGTGGGCTTTGCCGCGAACCTCACGCTGTCGGATAAAAAAGCGAAAACGGGCGCGGAGCTTCAGGAGATGCCGTATAAAGTGGGCGGCAGCGAGGCGCTGAAACGCGCCGCGGACGTCATAATCCTGCCGGCGAGCGCCGACGGAGAGGGCGGCATAAACGCCGTATACGAATCGATCCTCACGGCGCGCAAGGTCTGCAACAACATAAGAAACATAATCTGCTATCTGATGGCGTCAAACGTCGCAAGGCTGCTGATCGCGCTTGTGTCGGTGTTCGGAGGCTTCACCGGTATGAGCCACGTCCAGATGATATTCTCCGGCATCGTGATCGACCTGCTCGCGGTGATCTGCATGTGCTTCTCTAACAACAAGAAGATGTCGGCCGACGTCGACCTGATCCGCGAAACTCAGCAGAGACCGGTATACACGACGCTTTGCTCGGTGGGCTGCGGCCTCGTCTGCGGCGCGCTCGCGATACTGACGTCCGTCGTCGCCTCGGCTATCGGCAAGACTCCCGAGGTCTGCTCGACCGTGTGCTTCACGTCGCTTTCGTTCATACAGCTCAGCCTGTGTCTGCAGCTGATGCGCGGCAGATTCGGATTCTTCGACGGTCTGAACAACGCGTTGATAATATCCGCGCTTTCGGTGCTCGAATATCTCACTCTGTCCGCGATCTTCCCCGGATTTTTCAGCACCTGGCTGACCGGAACAGCGTATACCACCGGTATTTTCCTGTGCATCGTCCCTGCGGTCGTGTTCAATATCATCTACGCCGTGCTGCGCGCGATCAGAAACGGAAAAATAAAAAAAGTAAAAAAAATGTCAAAAATGGTTGACAATTGAGAAAAGATATTGTATAATAAGAGCATCAAGACAAGGGACAGCAATTTTTTCCCGGAAAGGCCGGTATGAAAAGATATATTTCCGCGTTGCTCGCGGTGATGCTGACCGTCTCGATGCTCTTTGCATTTGGCGGCTGCGGCAAGAACAATTACGATCTCGTGCTTATTACCGACTCCGGTCAGGTGACCGACAGAGGTTATAATCAGAGCGTCTGGGAAGGCATGTGCGCGTACTGCGTTGAAAAGAATATAGACTGCCGGTATTTCGTACCCTCCGGCAGCGACACGGAAAGCTTGCTCGTATCGCTGCGCGGCGCGGCGGACGACGGCGCGAAGACCATAGTCGCCGCCGGCTCGTGCTTCGAGGAAGCGGTGCTGATCGCGGCGAAGGAATATCCGGACGTGAAATTCATCCTGCTCGACGGCAAGCCGAAGGACAGGAACACCCCGTTCCCTATGATCCCGGTTAACCTCGCGTCGGTCACGTTTTCATCCGAACAGTCGGGATATCTCGCCGGCTACGCCGCGGTATCAGACGGATTCACAAAGATCGGCGTGATGTACGGTCTGCCGACGGACGATATAAGCGCGTACACTTACGGTTTTCTGCAAGGCGCGGAGAACGCCGCGGCGCTGCTCGGCGCCGGGGTCGAGGTGACGTACCACTGCACCGGCGACACGCTCGAAAACGACGCCAACGAACAGACGGCGACGCTGATGTACGCGGGCGGCACGGAGCTGATATTCGCCTGCGGCGGCGCGCTCGAAAAATCGGTCATCAAGGCGGCGGAGAAGGAAAAGGGCTACGTCATAGGCTCCGATACGGACAAGAGATACGATTCGTCGTACGTCGTGACGACGGCGTACAAGGATCTGTCGCAGGCGGTCGTGCGCGTGCTCCGCTCGATCTACGATACGAAGGATTTCGAATCGGGCTTCGGCGGCAAGACCACTATGTTCGGCGCGGCGGAGAACTGCACCGGACTGCCGAAGAGCGTGTTCAACGACAGCAACGGCGATCCGTTCGACCGGTTCATGAGATTCACAAAATCCGCGTATGACGCCGAGTTTTCAAAGGTCGCGGACGGCACGGTGCAGATAAAACGCACGGTGACCGTGGCGGAGGACAACGTCTATCCGACGGAGCAGGAGCTTACATCCGGTCTCGGACTGTTCAACGTACACGTGATCGTGATGCAGTAAACGATAAAAAACGTAAGGGACGGCGCTGCGGCGCCGTCCTTTCGTTATGCTTTTATATAAAAACTTGTTTTTGTGAATTCTGTACAAAAATATACTATTAAATTTTACAAATACAAATGTGGAAAAAACGAAAAAACTCTTGATTATAATTCTTTCTTAGTGTATAATACTAATGTTGTGTTACGACAAGATAATTAAAATATATACAAGGAGTTATATCATGGCAAAAAACATCCGCAACGTCTGCCTTATCGGTCACAGCGGTCACGGCAAGACCACGCTTGCAGAAGCGATGCTCTATCTGACAAAGGCGATCTCCCGCTTCGGTAAGATAACCGACGGAAATACCACCCTCGACTACGATAAGGAGGAGATCAAACGCGGCTTTTCGATTTCTGCCGCCGTTGCTCCCATTGATTGGAAGAATACAAAGATCAATATCATAGACACCCCCGGGTACCTCGATTTCTACGGCGAAGCCGCGGAAGGTCTCCGCGTTTCCGACAGCGCCGTCATCGTAGTTGACGGCAGATCCGGCGCGGACGTCGGTACCGAGCTCGCGTGGGAGCGCGCGGTGGAGCGCGGCATCCCGAAGGCGTTCTTCATCAACCGTTTTGACGACGCAGAAGCGAAATTCGAGCGCGTTTTCGACGAGCTGCGCGAGAAATTCGGTCCCACCGTCTGCCCCGTCGTCGTTCCGATGACCGAAGGCGACAAGGTCATAGGCTTCCTCGATCTGATCGACATGCGCGAATACGTCTATAAGGACGGCAAGCACGTCGAGGCCGAGATCCCCGCCGGCTTCATGCCCACCGCCGAAAAATACAGATCCGAGCTGCTCGAATCCATAGCGGTCACAAGCGAAGAGCTTATGGAAAAAGTCCTCATGGAAGAGGAAGTCAGCAGAGAAGAAGCGGTCGAGGCGATACATATAGGCTTCAACAGCGGCGACATCGTTCCCGTCATCTGCGGCTCAGCCACGAATATGTGGTGCGTCGACGTCCTGCTCGACCATATCGCCGACTACTTCCCGTCGCCCGAGGTCGCAAACAAGGACAAGGTCGTCGACGGCGAGAACACCAAGGCCGTCACGCTTTCCGCCGACGCTCCCGTTTCGATATTCGTATTCAAGACGATCGCCGACCCGTTCGTCGGCAAGCAGTCCTTCTTCCGCGTCATGACCGGTACGCTGAAGCGCGACACTACGCTCAAGAACAACGAGAAGGGCACGAGTGAGAAGATCGGTCATATCTTCACCGTATGCGGCAAGGATATGAAGGAAGTAGACGAGCTCCAGTTCGGCGACATCGGCGTCACGACCAAGCTCGCGAACGTCAACACCAACGACACGTTCTCCGCGGATCCTTTGGCGCTGCCGTACGTCAAGATCACGGCCGACGCCCCGAACATGAGGATCGCGCTTTCCCCGAAGGCGAGAGGCGACGAGGAAAAGATCTCCCAGGGCATCCAGAAGCTCTGCGAAGAAGACCTCACGCTCCGCTTCGAGAACAACCCCGATACGAAGCAGTTCGTGCTCACTGCGGCGGGCGACATCCACGCCGACGTGACGCTCTCCAAACTCAAATCCAGATACGGCGTGTCCGTCGATACGTCCGCTCCGAAGATAGCTTACAAGGAAGCCATCAGAGGCAGATCCGACGTACAGGGCAAGCATAAGAAACAGTCCGGCGGTCACGGTCAGTACGGCGACGTCAAGATCAGATTCGCCCCGGGCGACAACGGCCTCGAATTCACCGAGTCCTGCGTGGGCGGCTCCGTCCCGAAGAACTTCCACCCGGCTGTCATCAAGGGCCTCGAGGAAGCGATGCAGGAAGGCGTCCTCGCCGGATTCCCGATGGTCGGTCTGAAAGCCGATCTTTACGACGGTTCCTACCACGACGTCGACTCCTCCGAAATGTCCTTCAAGCTCGCCGCCAGACTCGCCTATAAAGACGGTATGGTCAAGGCCGGTCCGATCATACTCGAGCCGATCGGCGATATGAAGGTCACCGTTCCCGGCGAGTACATCGGCGACGTAATGGGCACCATCACCAAGAAGCGCGGCAGAGTCATGGGTATAAACGACGCGGCGAAGAAGGGTTATCAGACCGTTGAGGCCGAGATCCCGTTCTCCGAGGTCGCAGATTATCCGACCGTCCTTCGCGCCATGACGCAGGGCAGAGGCAAATACACGATCGAATTCGTCCGCTACGAGGAAGTCCCCGCCGCGAACGCAGAGAAGATCGCAAAAGAAGCCCAGGCCGCAAGAGAAGCGGAGCAGTAATAAAACGGAAAGAGCGCGCCGCGGCGCGCTCTTTTGGTATAAAGATCACAATGAACATCACACTTTACGGCGCGTCCTCCGACAGAATGGACGACAAATACAAAAAAGCCGTATACTCGCTCGGCGAAGCGCTCGCGGAAAAAGGGCACACGCTCGTCTACGGCGCGGGGATGCGCGGACTTATGGCGGCGGCGGCAGCCGGCGCGAGGTCGCGCGGCGGCAGACTCATCGGCGTGACGACGGATTTCATGCACGAGATCGAGCCGCCGTACGAAGACTGCGACGAGCTGATTTACGCGAAAAGCATGTCAGAGCGCAAACAGATAATGGAGTCGCTCGGCGACGCGTTCGTGACGGTCCCCGGCGGGATCGGCACGTTTGACGAGTTCTTCCAGGTGCTCACGCTTCGTCTGCTCGGACGCCACGAAAAGCCGTTGATCCTGTTTGATCCGTTCGGATTCTGGGACGGGATCATAGAGCAGATGTACGCGATGCGCGACGCCGGATTCATCACCGATAAAACGTTCGGACTCTTCGACGTCTGCCGCACGCCCGACGAGGTCGTCGTGATAACGGACGGACCGGACGGAAAATAATAAAGAATATGCAAAGAACAGACCGGGCGGTCTGTTCTTTTGCGTCAAGAGATGGATCGTTTTGACAGTTTACAAAAAAGTATTGACTTCACCGTTTTGCCGTGATATAATTAAATCGAAGAACGGAGGTCGCTATGAAAAAAATAATCGCTTTGATACTCGTAATAATTCTTTCCGTGTCGCTTTCCTCGTGCCTGTTCGGCACAGGGCGCAGAACGGATACGTCGTCGGCTTTGACGGATACCGAGCCTTTGACGGACGCGGCGCCGGCAACGGATCCTCAGACCGCGGAGGTCACGGATACCGGTACTGATACCGATGCCGATACGGACCCGCTGCCGGATATGGAAAACGATCCCGTATATCTGATCTACAAGAACGCGCAGGATAAGAACGATTCGCTTGACGATATTCACTTGATCCAGACGACAAACGCGGATTCGGTTATACATATCGCGGGTGAAGGCGATGTATCGAATAAAATCGCGACCGTCGCCGAGATGAAGTATTCCGGATACAAAGGTCAGAACCCGATGTATGAAGTGCATCAGACTCAACACTTGGAATCGGGACAGCAGACGTCCGACTCCGTAACTGACGTATTCGTTGATAATGAGTATATTTATGTCAGATTGGATCCTGCGGCGGGTTATACTGCCGTTGGCAGAAACGACGAAGCGGCGGCACAGTTCAATTCGCTGCTTGACGCCGCAAAAACGTCCGAATCCCCGTATGGAGCCGAGGTTTTCCGCGGCGCAAAGCTGACGGAAAATGCCGACGGATCGAAAACGATCGAATGCACGCCCGATAAGGAAACCGCAAATTCCATAATAAACGCCAATTCGGATATCGCAAACAGTTTGGCGGCCGCTCTCGGAGGCTCGATCACTTCGATAGAAGTCAATTCGTTAAGCTTAAAATTCACGGTATCGTCGGACGGATATCTGACCGGATTCGAGTCCGTTTCCGACACGGATATGAAGATGAATTATTCCGGCACTGATATGTCGGTGCACCAGTACACAGTATACGTTACGGAATGCAAGGATCCCGGACAGCCCGTGACGGTCGTTATACCGTCGGTGCCGTTTGCGGTATACAGCGTATACAATCCGTACAGTGTCGGAGCCGTATCTGATTATACGGAGACACTTGAGTTGTATGAAGACGGTTCCTTTACCAGTAAGGTCGTCGAAAAAAGCACCGACAACGGTATCAATATGACATACGGCTTTGATATCTACGGTACATTTGAGTACAACGGCGCGAAAGACCGCGTGACCGCAAATACCGCGACGATCAATATGAAACTCGGCTTTGATACCGAAAAAGACAGAGTCGCTTTCAAGTCTGCGCTTGACGGAGCCCACGCGCTCGAGTACGTCGATGAAAAGACGTACAATGCACTGATAACGGCAATGGGCGCCGAGGGATTTTCCGGCAGCTACGATGAACTGGCGGAAATGGGTATATTCGACGTAGAAAGTGAAGCGATCGATGAAATACTTCTTGATAACGAAACGATGACGGCGTACATTCTGACCGGATATGACCTTAAAGAAGGGGAATATTACATTCCTTCTCTCGATTTGTTTTTGACTCTTTCGGATAACGGCGAATGCAGCACGTACTACGAGATGACCGACGTTGACGACAACGACAGAGAGTATACGTATAAACAGACTTGTTACGGCAAATATACCGAAGACGGCATGAACGTGACCTGCACGCTGACGTCGTACAATGAGAAAGTCTCTTTCAAGAACGATTCGGATCTGAAAGCGTACAGAGATTCGTACAAGGATATGCTCGGCAGACAGACGATCGGACAGGCCGTATACGATTACTATATGGCTGTCGTCTCAGCGGACGGATATACTGACAAGATCGAACCGGCGGCGGTTTATAAAATAGTCCTTGAACCGCATACGCAGACGGGAATAGTGACCGAAGCGCCGTCCGATCTGTAATACGGGAAAAACAAAAAACAGGCTGATGATCAGCCTGTTTTTTTGCATACCCGCCGCGGTGCGGCAGGCGGCTATTTTACCTGAAACGTCGAGATGATGTTTTTCGGTATCTCGTCGCCGCCGTCATAGCTTGCGCCGGTGAGTATATACGTTACCTGGCCGCCGTCGACGAAATACTGTCTGATGAACACGCCGTCTTTTTCGTATGAATAGGCGTACGCGTTTCTGCCGCCGATCTTCAGCTCTACGACGTTCGATATGAGCGTGCCGCCGAGCGACGAAACGGTGCTTTCAACGGCTTCGGGATCGTTGATGTTCTCGTTGAACGGCGAATCCGATACCGCTACCCGCACGGTGCGGAGCCGGTGCGTGTCGGAAACTATCGTGATCCCGCCGTCGTCCTCGGTTATAAGGAACGAGGAAGGGAATTTTATCAGGTATCCGGCGCATTCGTATACGGCGACGCCGTCGCTGACGGTCGTTTCCGGGCCGGGATCCGACGCCGTATCGATTATATAAGGCTTTCCGAGCGCGGCGTCGTACAGCTCGACCGTCTTTTTCAGCAGTCCGCGTTCGCTCTCCGTCACTTCGCGCCCCGCGGCGGTCGCCAGGGTCCCGGATGCGATCGCTCTTATGACGGACAGAAGCGCTTCGTCGGCAAGCACGTCGCCGCCCGTGATCGCGTAAGTGTTTTCGCCGCAGACGAGGTCGCCGCCTCCCTCGAGTATCACGCGGAAAGATATCTTGTCCGCGCCGTAAACGAGGATGCGCGCGAAAAGCCCGGAGGCGCCCTCCGGCGTTATCCATTCCGCGTCAAGCTCGTCGTCGTGCACGCGGACGAAGCCGCGTGCGGAGTCTAAAAGTTCAAGATCCGCCGTGACGGCGGGCTCCGTAACCGTCTCAGCCGTCGTGTCCGTCTCAACCGGCTTGTCCGGGCCGCGTCTGCACGAGCAGAGGAGAAGCGGTATCAGGAGCAGGAGCGCGAGTTTTTTCATACGAGTACCCGTCCCACGCGCTTTGAGATAAGACACGTGACCTCATAGTTTATCGTGTGCGCCGCCGCCGCGAGCTCGTCGGCGGATACGCCGTCGCCGCCCATCATGAGCGCCTCGTCGCCGCATTTTACGCCGGGGATGCCCGATACGTCGACCATGAGCTGGTCCATGCAGATGCGCCCGACGATCGGCGCTTTTTCGCCGTTTATCAGCGCGTATCCGTTCTTGTACGCCCTTATGTAGCCGTCGGCGTAGCCGATCGGCAGCGTCGCGAGCGTCATGTCGCGGTCGGCGCAAAATTCCCAGCCGTACGAAACGCGCTCGCCCTTCGGCAGCACGTGCACCTGCGCGACGTACGTGATAAGCTGCATCGCCGGGATCAGTCCGTCGTAGCCGCAGCAGTCGGACGGTCTCAGTCCGTAAAGCACTATCCCGGATCTGACAGCGTCGTATTTCGGCGCGAACCTTATGCCGGCGGCGCTGTTGTAGGCGTGGACAGTTCTGAAGCTGACGCCGTGCGACGTCAGATACGAGACGGCTTCGTCAAAGCGCGCGATCTGATCGAGCGTCGGCTGCTCCTCCGGCTCGTCGGCGCAGGCGAAATGCGTGAATATGCCCTCGACCTGCAGCTGCGGCAGCCTCGACGCATAAAGCGCGTCGCAAAGCTCGGCGCCTGAGAAGCCGATGCGGTTCATGCCGCTGTTTATCTTAATATGCGCGCGCAGACGCCTGCCCGCGGGGACGTGCGCGGTGCACAGATCGGCGAACTCGCGGCTGAAAACGGCGCATATGACGTCGTCCTCGATCAGCTCCGGCACGTCGGTCGGGTTGACGTAACCGAATATGAGGATATCCGGATGCTGACCGCGGCCGTTGAAGAAATCGCGCAGAACGAGCGCCTCGTCTGTGCCGGACACCGCGAAAACGCGGCAGCCGCAGTCGTAGAATACGCCCGAGCATTCCACGCCGTGACCGTAGCAGTCGGCTTTAACGACGCAGATCTGCGGCTTGCCGGTGTGTTTTTCGATTATTCTGTAGTTGTTTTCAAGTGCCGCCCGTGATATCCGCGCCAGCACCTTCGGATGATTTGTCATTTGTTTGCCTGAATCCCGATATTGAAATCGTTATTTTATCGTTTTTTATAAGCGTCGGGGCAAGCGTTTGCCCGTCAAAGTATATTTCGTTCACGCCGTTTGAGCAAACGTAGTCGCCGTCGCTTTTCTTTGCTGTGAATTCGCCCTCCGCGGCCATAAGTTTTTTCCAGACCGTGACGCCGTGAGAGAGCCGGTCCGCCCCTTCGCCGTACGGCACGGAAAGATCCTTGTATACGATCGCGGCGCCGTCGCCGTCGAAGCGGTAGCTTATCCCTGCGAGCGCCGCCGGTTCGATGAACGTGAACGTAATGTCGCCGTCCGCGTTGCGCACGACGCTTACGCGGTAGACGTTGTCGCCGTCGGTGACGGCTGCTTCCGCCTCGTACGGCGCGTAAAGCGGCTGAGTGAGCGTTTCGGCGCCGAGCGCCCTGCCGCAGGAGCAGAGGACGACGGCGGCAAGCACGGCGGCGAGCGCCGGCAATAAAGATCTTTTCATAAAAGCCTCCCGTATGTTTTTGTAAATCATATGAGAGGCTTTTTCGTTTAATGCCTGAGGTCCTGACTCAGAACGACGTTTTTGTTGTAGTAGTTTAGTATCTTCAGCGCTTTTTTGCAGCCTTCGAAGTAGAGAAGCACGCTGTGACCGTCGTGATCTTTGAACGTCATGATATACAGATCCGGACTGCTGTCGCTGACCCAGCATCTGCCGACGCGGTCGTAGTCGCTTTCTTTGTATTTTTCGCGGTTCTCCGGCGTCGCAGGGACGACGGCTTCCATGTCGTTCGCGTCGCATTCGTAGAGCAGCTTCGGCTTTGCCTTGCCGTGGATCAGCTCCATTTTGAACGAACTGCGGTCGACGGTATAGCGGAACTCGTTTTGCAGATATCTGTAAAAGAATTTTGCGAGCGGTACGCCGACGATCAGCACGAGCGGCATTATGTACATGATGAAATAGACGTGAAGGAATACCGCGATCAGTATCGGCAGGATCATCAGAACGACGACGCCCGCGATATATAAAAACCTGTGAAGTTTGTCTTTTTTCGTTACGGCTTTTTCGTATGAGTATTCGACGTAATTTGTCGCCTGTTCCTGGTCGTTCATGTCTTTTTCTCCCGTATCTTTGATGATATTTCATAATAACACAAAATCACGCAAAAGTCAATGTAAAAACGTTATTTTTGTCCTGACAAAACGACATTTCGCCGCGCGGAGGCAGATATACGGCGCTTTTTTTCAACAGCGGTGAAGCAGAGGGGCAAAAAGGGTTGAAATGTTCATTTAATTATGGTATAATACACAAAACTATATTTTTACGGAGCGTTATTATGAAAGCTGTTATCACAGTAGTCGGACGCGACAGCGTCGGGATAATCGCAAAGGTCAGCGCGGTGTGCTCTGAATACCACGCGAACATAGTCGATATATCGCAGAGCGTTTTGTCGGAGTATTTCGCCATGATCATGGTAGTCGACATAGATTCGCTGACCGTGCCGTTCACGTCTTTCGTCGACGTCATGAACGGACTCGGAAAAAACAACGGTCTTGACGTGCGCACGATGCACGAGGACGTATTTGATTCGATGCACAGGATCTGAATATGATAAACACTAAAGATATCCTCGAAACTATAAACATGGTCAAGGAGGAGAACCTTGACATAAGGACCGTCACGATGGGCATATCGCTGCTCGACTGCGCGTCAGACGATCCGAAAAGAGCGGCACAGCGCATATACGACAAGATAACCCGGACGGCGAGCCGCCTCGTGCCGACGGTTGAGCAGATAGAGAAGGAATACGGGATACCGATAATAAACAAGCGCGTGTCCGTGACGCCTGTCTCGCTGATCGGCGGCGTGTATTCGACCGAAGACTATATTGAGATCGCCCGTTCGCTCGACCGCGCGGCCGATACGCTCGGCATCAATTTCATTGGCGGATACGGCGCGCTCGTGCAGAAGGGCTTCACCGGCGCCGACAGACGGCTCATAGAGTCGATACCCGACGCGCTGTCGCAGACGGGCAAGGTCTGCTCATCCGTAAACGTCGCGTCCACCAAAGCCGGCATCAATATGGACGCCGTGGCGATGATGGGAAAACTGATAAAAAAGACCGCGTATCTGACGCGGGATAACGACTGCATAGGCTGCGCGAAGTTCGTCGTGTTCGCAAACGTGCCTGAGGACAACCCCTTCATGGCGGGCGCGTTCCACGGCACGGGAGAGGCGGAGTGCGTGATAAACGTCGGCGTCTCCGGCCCGGGCGTCGTGTCGTCGGCGATAGAAAGAGCGGGGGACTGCGATTTTTCGCAGCTCGCCGAGGTCATCAAACGCACGGCGTTCAAGATAACGCGAATGGGCCAACTCGTGGCTCGCGAGGCGTCGAAGAGACTCGGCGTTCCTTTCGGTATAGTTGATCTGTCGCTCGCGCCGACGCCGGCGGTAGGCGATTCCGTCGCCCGCATACTCGAGGACATGGGACTGCAAGTCTGCGGCGGCTGCGGCACGACCGCGGCGCTCGCGCTGCTAAACGACGCGGTCAAGAAAGGCGGCGTCATGGCGTCGTCACACGTCGGCGGTCTGTCCGGCGCGTTCATCCCGGTGTCGGAAGACGCGGGAATGATCGCCGCCGCGTCGTCCGGCGCGCTGTCGATCGAAAAATTGGAAGCGATGACCGCGGTATGCTCCGTAGGTCTTGATATGATCGCCGTCCCGGGCGATACGACCGAGGACGTCATAAGCGCGCTCATTGCCGACGAGATCTCGATCGGCGTCGCAAATACGAAGACGACGGCGGTCAGAGTCATTCCGGCGTACGGAAAGCGTGCCGGCGACAGTGTCAGCTTCGGCGGCCTGCTCGGTAAAGCGCCGGTGATGAGCATAAGTACGGTCAGCCCGGCAAGGTTCATCGCCCGCGGCGGCAGGATCCCCGCGCCGATACATTCGCTGAAGAATTAAGAATTCGGAATTAAGGAGTCGCTTCGCGACAATCTTGGGGGTTGCCCACCCCTCACGGGAACCCCCGTTGCTCTCGAGTTCGCAACGGGGAACCCCTACGGCTCGGCTAAAGCCTCGCCACCCCCAAACCCCCTGTTCCCCTCCCGGGAACCCCCACCGCTGTTCGCGGCGGGGAACC
>JAFZRM010000042.1 GCA_017619885.1 Clostridia bacterium
AAGGGGAGACGCATATCTGGAACGTCGTCGACACGGACGACGGCGTGAAATACATCGACGTGACGTGGACCGACGGCACGACGGAGGAACGCGGCTGCCTTATGGCGTTCGATTACTTCATGATGGACGCTCAGAGGCTCGAATTCGAGGGGTACCAACCCGATTTCAGCAGCGAGAAATAATAGCTGAATTCGCCGCGAGCGGCGAGCTAAATTGACCTTCGGTCAGCTAAATTTGCTTCGCAAGCTAAATTCGGCTACGGGAACCCCCACCGCTCTCCAGTTCGCGGCGGGGAACCCCTATCGCCGAGCTAATTGAGGCGAATTTAATTTAGCTGAAAACCGCAGGTTTTCAATTTAGCTGTTTGCCGTGAGGCAAACAATTTAGCTGCGAGCGTAAGCGAGCAATTTAGCTTTTTGAAAAACGCAAAGAAATGACCCGCTGTGATACGTTCTTAAATTGAACGGTGTCAAAGCGGGGTTTATCTTATTAAGTTTCCTGTATTTCTTCAATCTATCCCAAGCTCTTCCATCACAGCGCTCATTACTTTGCCGATTGGCTCGTTTATCTGAAGCACTCGCGACGACGCGGGACCGATCTGCAGCGGATCTTTGTTTATTATCGCGAGATATCTGCCGTGGAAATAACCGATATAAGACGCCGCCGGATAGACGGACAGCGACGTGCCGCCGATTATAAGCATATCGGCGGACGAGATCGCCTCGATCGCGCCGGCCACGGCGTCCTCCGGCAGCTGCTCGCCGTACAGCGTTACGTCGCAGCGGATCACGCCGCCGCACGCGCAGCGCGGCACCGCCGCGGTCGATCTGAATATGTGATCCGCCGGGTATTTCTTTCCGCAGCGGCCGCAGTAATTGCGCGCCGTCGTGCCGTGTATCTCATGTACGTTCTTACTTCCCGCCGCCTGATGCAGACCGTCGATGTTCTGCGTCACGACCGCTTTCAGTTTGCCTTGCTGTTCGAGTTTCGCTAAGGCTTTGTGCGCCGCGTTCGGCTTGATGCCGTGCGTGTCGAGCTTCTGGCGGTAGAACTCGAAAAACACCTCCGGCTGACGGGTCAGGCACTCGTGACTGAGAAGGTATTCGGGACTGTATCCGTCGAATCTCACGTCGTGCTGATTGTAAAGCCCGTCCTTGCTCCTGAAATCCGGCACGCCGCTTTCGGTAGAAACCCCTGCGCCGCCGAAAAACACGACGGCCTCACTGTCTTTTATCATCGCGGCAAGCCGTTTTATCTTATCGTCCATATATTCACCCCCGAAATAAGGAAAACGGCGGTCGCCCGCCGTTGTTTTTATAACGTGCTCTTGAAATAATCCGAGACCTGGCTGATCCCGTTCGACATCGAAAGTCCGTTGATCCCGAGCAGTGAAAGCTCGTACAGCAGGTTTTCGGGATCATCCGTGCGGATAACGGAGACGCGCTCCGCGATGAGCTTTCTCGCCGCTTCGTCCGCGTCCGCGGAAAGGCCGCTAAGGATGAACGCCGAGCCTCGCAGAGCGAGACGCTCCGTCGTCCTGTCCGGTATGACGAACAGAGGTTTCAGCAGATCGAACGGATCGATGTCGCGCTTGAAGAAGGGCTTTTCCGTCGTTACTCTGCGGTAAAGTTCCTCCGCCGTCTCGTCGAGATACCGCGACCCGCCCTTGAGCTGCTGGAAGCGGCCCGCCGGCATCGAATTCACGGCGGCCTCGTACAGCCAGCGCTTCGCGGTCAGATCAAATCCCGGCAGACACGAGAGCATCAGCGCCCTGTCTCCGCCGCCCGCGGCGCACTCGTCCACAGGCACAGCGAAAACGGATACCTCGCCGTTGTTCTTGCACGCGTGATACAGAGCCGAGAGCGGATCGGACGTCAGCTCCGTCAGCCTCACGGGGCAGCCGTTCTGCTGCATGGCGACGAGCTTGTCGAAGTACGAAAGCCCCTTCAGCTGCGCCGCGCATTCGACCGAAATGTTTCTGTAAATGCGGTCTTCCTTCGCCTGCATCCCGTACGTCAGGATATCGGGCATGATCTCGGTCGGGCAGAAAAACAGCCTGTAGCTGCGTACGGCGTCGTCGCTGAAAAGACCGGGCGCGCCGACGGTCTGCGCGAACGACAGCTTTTTTTCAAGCATCGCAGAATAGTAGTCGCGCTCTCTGTCGGACAGCTCGGTGTTGCCGGAAAGCTCACGGTACGCTTCTATATACGCGTCCGCGATCCCCGTTTCGTTTTCGGATAACGCCTTGAGGGCTTTGATGAGCCCGGATATATCGGATATCTTTATCCTGTCTTTAACGGCTGACATGTTCCGTACCTCCGCCGGTAATATTCACATATATTATAACTTGTGTATTACGGTAAATCAAGACCGTATATGTTAATTAGTGACGAATATGACGATTTTTTTGCATATATATCCCGCGCGCGCCGAAAAAATTAACATAACGCCGCTTGTATTGACCGATTTCATTTGATATATTTAATAAATAAGATCGTTCGGAGGCATGATATGACAAAGGTCGATATATTTTCGGGTTTTCTCGGAGCGGGAAAGACCACGCTCATCAAAAAACTGATTAAAGAAGCGTATAAAGGCGAGATGATCGTCGTGATAGAAAACGAATTCGGCAAGATCGGCATCGACGGCGGATTCCTTAAAGAAGCCGGCATACAGATCACGGAGATGAATTCCGGCTGTATCTGCTGCAGTCTCGTCGGCGATTTCGG
>JAFZRM010000043.1 GCA_017619885.1 Clostridia bacterium
GAAAATCTCACGTTCAATGATCGGTTCGTGGACGTTTTTAAAAATCACCCAGTTTTCACGGTCATTTTCAATGCGGCGTTTATTCTTGAAGGACTTGGAATAGGTCTTGAAATTGATGATGTCGCCGCAGTATTCCTGCTGCTTCAGGACCTTATCCACAGAGGTCATACCCCATTTATACGGATCCTGCTGTGATTGCTTTCCGCCGCGTTTGAGGCCCTTGCTTCTCCAGTACGCCATGGGATTTAACACTTTCTCCTCATGCAGAATGCGTGCAATCGTATCATTGCCTTTTCCTTCGAGTGCCAATTGAAAAATATGCCGTACAACAGCCGCCGCGTCGGGGTCGACGATCCAGCGCTTTTTGTTTTCCGGGGATTTCAGGTACCCATACGGCGGTTGTGCCAGCGGTTCGCCGGAATTGCCGCGGATGCGGTGCGCCGAACGAACCTTTCGTGAAATATCGCGGGCGTACATCTCGTTCATCACGTTCCGAAACGGAGCGAGTTCGTTCTCGCCTTCCGCGCTGTCCACGCAGTCGTTGATCGCGATAAAGCGGACGCCGAGCTCCGGCAGGTAGGTATCTGTGTAATATCCGACGGTTAGATAATCTCTGCCGAACCGGGACATATCTTTTACGATAATCGTCTTGATATATCCCATTTCAACGTCTTCGATCATCTTCTGAAAGCCCGGACGGTTGAAATTGGTCCCCGTATACCCGTCGTCAAGATAATACCGCGTATTGGCGAAACCGTGCTCCTTCGCGTACTTTTTGAGCATTTTCTTTTGATTTGATATTGAGTTGCTGTCTCCCTCCGTTCCGTCATCTCTGGACAGACGGCAGTAAAGCGCCGTCATGCCCTGATTTTTGTTTTGACTATTGTCTGACTGCATTACTTCTCCTTTCCGGCAGTCGGTACATATTCAGAAGTAATTATATCGCCTTTGTAGTATTTGGTAAAATCTGCGAAATCGCTTTTGATATATTTTTTAAGTCTGTCGGAAAACGTATTCTTTTTTCCGGCGGTTTCAAAGCTTGCTTCAACGATATATTTCACACCGTTGACCATATAGGAGCTTGTCATATCATCACCTCGCATCCCTGCTGCGCGCACGGCGCTTGCGCTGGCGGTCCTCTTCCAGAAGCTTCAGGATATACTCCCGAATATCCTGCGGCGTGACGTCTTCTCTGAAATACGAAGAAAGCTTTTCCATCGGGATCGTCACCTTTGACTTCTGGTTCGGTTTCTCCGCAGACATCATTTCGGAAATGCGTTCCTCGGTCAGCGTTCCGGAAGTGGCTTCCTTGTGCATATGGTTCGCCTGCGCGTAGGACGGGGTGCAATCCAATTCTTCAATCAAGCCGAGAAGAACATACTGCAGATCGTCGGGCAGATAGGACAGTTCCACGCCGAGGCCCAGCGCGATGCGGTCCTCATCCATCAGTTCGAGAAGTTCGGGGATCAGCTCATTCAGACGCAGATAACGCTGGATCTGAGCGCGGCTTGTGCCGACATTCTGTGCCAGCGTCTCATCGGTGCGGGACTTCGTCTCAGACTGAGACAAAGTTAAATCGGAGCGTTCTCCCTGCCGTTTCTGCGCGTCGTACCACATTTTGTAAGAACGTGCCTTTTCGCTCGGGAGAATTCGTTCGCGGTGCAGGTTGCTGTCCACGAGCATGATCGACGCCTCGTCGCGCGAGACGGGACAAATAAAGGCAGGAACTGACAGCAGCCCTGCCTTTTTCGCCGCGTGCACCCTGCGGTGTCCTGCGATGATGTCATATTCTCCCGGCGCATTCTCCCATTGAAAAACAAGGATCGGCGTCATGATCCCGCGCTCTCTGATGCTTTCGGTCAGCGCGTCCATGCTTTCGTCGTCAAGGACCTTGTACGGGTGGTCGGGATAGGGATGCAGGCGTTCGATCGGAATGGATTTCGGCTTCGGTTCTTTTTCTTCACGTTCCTTTTTGAGACGTTCGGATATTTCGTAAAAGGATTCTCTTCTCTCCGTTACAGGAGTTTCAGCCTGATTTTGATTTTCTTTTTTCTTCGCCATTTTATCGGCTCCTTTCTCTGTTGCGCGCCGCCCGGCGCTCAAGTTCTCTTTCGTTTTCTATCATTGTGTATACATAATCGGATTTGTCACAGATCCGCTGCAGTCGTTTTAATTGAGTTCTTAAAGGCGTGATCTTTGCGGTAACCGCTTTCGCGTCTTCCTTCAGCAGCATTCTCTCTTCCTGCGTCGCCCTGCGTATTCTGTTGCGGATGCCTTGCCGTTCTTCTTCAAGGGCGGCGATCTTGTCTTTCGTATCGGAAAGCGCGGTCTTCAATTCGTTTGTCGTCTTGATATTGTTGTCTTTCAGAAAGTGATAATCGGAAAGATATTCCTTTGCGTTTCTCATCTCCATTCGCATCGTCGGGGACAGCGGCGTATTTTTCGCGTTCTCCGCTGCGGCCTTGAGCAGCATTGCAATTATGAGAAAAGCAGCGCCGATCAGAACGCCGACGCCGCTTTTTGTGTAGTGTATTTCCCGTTCAAGGTCTTTCAGAATGTCTTCCAGCGGCGTGGTTCTCGGTTTGGGGATGAAATGGACTCGGTAATACGCATACCATTCCATAGAGCTCAGATGCCGGTGGAATTCGTTTTCAATGAACTCCGGAGTAATGCCGACGCTTGACAGTCTGATATTTCGTTCCCAGTCGGGCGCTCTTACGGATAAGCGCCGCTCGTCGACCTCATAACCCAGCCGCCGCAGGTTCATAAAGAAATCCGCATACTTTACGGAAACGCTCAGCGCCCGCTGTGCGTCTGCTTTTACCATATCTCTGCGGGTGAGCTTCCCGTCCTTGTGCAGCCAGTATGCGCCCTTTTCGCCGCCGAAGAACGGAGCGTCCTTCAGAACGGATTTGTCGTACTCCTGACACACTGCGTCGGAGATCTCGCGGAAGCGGATATGATC
>JAFZRM010000044.1 GCA_017619885.1 Clostridia bacterium
AGGGCTGATATAAGTCGTTTCAGTTTCATGATCTGCTCCTTTGTGCACGTTGTTCACGTGAAAAAGCCTAAAATTATGAACAGTAACCGTATATTTATATTATAATTATATCACTTTTTTTCACTTTGTCAAGTTTTTTGTTCCGTTACCTCTTGCATTTTTATATAATAAGTGGTAAAATGACTGTGAATACTTTACGGAGTGCTTATATGAATATTATTATAGTAGGCTGCGGCACCGTCGGCGCCGCCATATGCGCACAGCTCTCAAAAGAAGGGCATGATATAACCGTCGTCGACAGCAACGCCGCCGCGTTATCCGAGCTTTGCAACACCTGCGACGTCTTCGGCGTCGAGGGAAGCGGCGCGAGCATTTCCGTGCTCCGCAAGGCGGGCGCGGACAAGGCTTATCTGCTAATCGCCGTCACGTCGTCCGACGAGATAAACATCCTCTGCTGTTCCGCGGCGAGGAAGCTCGGGACGCATCACACGATTGCGCGCGTCAGGAACCCGGAATACAACGAGCTTATGCAGCTGATGAAGTCGGATATGAACCTGTCGCTCACCATAAATCCGGAATTTTACGCGGCAAAAGAGATATACCGCATGCTTCGTTTCCCGTCCGCGGCGAAGCTCGAGACGTTCTGCCGCGGCAGAGTCGAGCTTGCGGAATTCGTCATTTCCGCCGCCTCGCCGTTCATCGGGAAGACTCTGCACGAGCTGCGCTCGGAGCTTAATCTGAAATTCCTCGTCTGCTGCGTGCTGCGCGGCAGCGAGATGATAATCCCGTCCGGCGACTACCACGTTGAGTGCGGCGACGTCGTCGGCGTGACAGTGCCGGAGGATCAGACGAACGCGTTCTTCAAAGCGGCCGAGATATACCGCCACAAGCTGAAAAACATGATGATCTTCGGCGGCAGCCGCGTCACCTACTATCTGCAGGGCTTGCTCAAAAAGAGCAAATTCACATCAACGGTGATCGAGAAAAACAAGGAGATCTGCCGTGAATTCTCGGCCGAATTCGACTGCACGGTCGTAAACGACAACGGAACGAGGCAGGAGGTCCTGCTCGAGGAAGGTATCGAGCGCACGGACGCGTTCCTCGCCCTCTCCGATTCCGACGAGGAGAACGCCATAGTCTCCATGTACGCCAAATCCATAGGCGTACCGAAGGTCGTCACTCTCATAAACCAGATGCCATACGTCGATTTTTTCAAGAGCGTCGGCATAAACAGCGTCGTGTCGCCGAAATCCTCGACAGCCGGGTACATACTGCGTTACGTGAGATCGAAGATGAACGCGTCCGGCGTTGAGGAGATCGAATCGCTCCACAAGATCATGGACGGCAGGGCCGAGGCCGTTGAATTCGTCATCAAGGACGAGATCGACGGGCTGACCGGTGTGCCGCTCAAAAAGCTCCGTCCGAAGCGCGGCGTGCTCGTGATCTGCATCGCGCACAAGGATCAGATAATAATCCCGTCCGGCGACGACGTTATCAGCAGCGGCGACACGGTCGTCGTGGTGTCGGCGGGCGAGAAGATAAGCAGTATAAAGGATATACTCAGATAATGGCGGATAAAAAAACAAAACCGCGCCGTCCCCGCATGGTTTCCGCGTCGTCGCAGATCATAATCGGCGGCTTCCTTCTGCTGATACTGATCGGCGCCGGGCTGCTCTGCCTGCCGGCGGCGTCTGCCGAAGGCACGGCGACGTCCTTCCGCGACGCGCTGTTCACCTCTGTCTCGGCGACCTGCGTCACGGGCCTTGTGACGCTCGACACGGCGACTCACTGGTCGTTTTTCGGGCAGGCGGTCATCCTTGTGCTGATACAGATCGGCGGCATGGGCGTCGTCACGATAGCGCTCGCCGTCGTGAAGCTGTCGGGCAGGAAGATAGGTCTGCGCCAGCGCAGCACGATGCAGGAATCTATCTCCGCGCCGCAGGTCGGCGGAATCGTCAGAATGACCGGCTTCATAGTCCGCGTCTCCGCGGTGATCGAGGGGGCGGGCGCGCTGCTGCTGTCCCCCGTGTTCATACGCGATTTCGGCGTCGGGCGCGGCATATGGTATTCGTTCTTCCATTCGATCTCAGCGTTCTGCAACGCCGGATTCGATCTGTTGGGCGTCCGGACGCGGTTTTCTTCGCTTCTCTCGTACGGCGAAAACGTTTACGTAAACGTCGTGGTGATGCTTCTGATAATACTCGGCGGCATCAGCTTCATGACGTGGGACGACGTGCGTGAAAACAAATTCAGACTTAAAAAATACAGCGTTCAGTCAAAGCTGATCCTGCTGACCTCGGCGGTGCTGATACTCGTGCCCGCGATAGTGTTTTTCTTCGCCGAATACGGCGGCGAGCCGATCGGCGACAGGGTGCTTCACAGCCTGTTCCAGTCGGTCACGACGAGAACGGCGGGCTTCAACACGGCGGATCTGTCGACGCTGAAGGATCCCGGGAAAATGCTGATGATCGCGCTGATGCTGATCGGCGGCTCGCCGGGTTCCACCGCGGGCGGCATGAAGACGACGACGATAGCCGTGCTGTTCGCCGCCGCCGTCTCCGTTATCAGGCGCCGCAACGACGTCGAGGCGTTCAAGCGCCGCATACCGGAATCCGCGGTGCGCAACGCCGGCGCGATACTGTTCATCTATCTGTTCCTGTTCTCGACCTCGGCCGCGGCGATAAGCCTGATCGAGGGACTTCCGCTGATCGACTGCCTGTTCGAGACGGGCTCCGCGGTCGGCACAGTCGGTCTGACGCTCGGTCTGACGCCCGCGCTGTCGACCGTTTCACTTGCGATCCTTATGGCGCTCATGTTCCTCGGCAGAGTCGGGGTACTGACGCTTATATACGCGGCCCTGCCGTCCGGTACCGATACCGACGCTCGTCTGCCGCAGGAAAAAATTTCGATAGGATAGTTTTATGAGATCTGTACTTATAATCGGCGCCGGTCAGTTCGGCAGCCACGTTGCCCGCACGATGAGCGAGCTCCGCTGTGAGATAATGGCGATCGATATCGACGAGCAAAGCGTAAACAATATCATGCCGTACGTTACGAACGCGCAGATAGGCGACGCGACGAACGCGGAATTCCTGCGCTCTCTCGGCGTCTCGGATTACGACGTCTGCATCGTCAGCATAGGCGACAATTTCCAGTCGTCGCTCGAGATAACGGCGCTGCTGAAAGAGCTAGGCGCGTCCGAGGTCATATCGCGCGCGTCAAACGACGTGCAGGAAAAGTTCCTGCTTCGCAACGGCGCGGACGAGGTCGTCTACCCTGAAAAGCAGTCGGCGCGCAGGCTTGCGATAAAGCTCTCGTCCGACGCGATACTCGATTTCATCGAGCTCGATTCCGATCATTCGATATACGAGATGGCGATGCCGCGCGACTGGATCGGCAAGAGCCTTGTTCAGCTCGACGTGCGCAGAAAGCACAACGTCAACATTATATCTCTTAAAAGGAACGGAAAGCTCATCCTTCCCGGCGCCGACACCGTCATGTCAGACGGCGACGTACTTTACGTCATCGGCGATATGAAGGATCTGCGCAAATGCTTCAGGATCTAAGGCAGAATTTATTATGAACTACAGGATGCTTATATACCTGCTCAGCGTGATACTGCTGATAGAAGCGGCGTTTATGCTTATACCGCTTCTCGTCGCCGTCATTTACGGCGAGCCGGTGCTGCCGTTCGTCATTACGGTCGGCATACTCGTCGCCGTTTCGCTGCCGGGTGTACTGCAAAAACCGAAAAATACGAAGATCTACGCCAAGGAAGGCTTCGTTACAGTCGCGGCGTCGTGGGTGCTCATGTCGCTGTTCGGCGCGCTCCCCTTCACCTTGTCCGGCGTGATCCCGAATTACTTCGACGCGTTTTTCGAAACGTGCTCGGGATTTTCAACGACCGGAGCGTCGATCCTTAAAGTGATAGAGGGACTGCCGAAGGGCGTGCTGTTCTGGCGCAGCTTCACTCACTGGATCGGCGGGATGGGCGTGCTCGTGTTCATGCTCGCGATACTGCCGCAGGGCGGCCACGCGATATATCTGCTCCGCGCCGAGGTCCCGGGACCGACTAAGGGCAAGCTCGTGCCGAAGCTCCGCCATACGGCGATAATCCTTTACGGGATCTACATAGCGATGACCGCCGCGGAAACTATCTCGCTTCTGATAGCCGGGCTGCCGTTCTACGACGCGCTCGTGACGACGTTCGGCACGGCCGGCACCGGCGGCTTCTCCGTCATGAACAGCTCCATAGCGGGTTACAACAACGCCGCCGCGGAATGGATCGTCGCCGTGTTCATGCTGATGTTCGGCATCAACTTCAACATCTATTTCTTCATCCTCATCGGCAAATGGCGCGAGCTGCTCAGAAACGAAGAAGTGCGCGTGTATCTGTCGCTTGCCGTCGTATCGGTCGCGATCATTTGTATACAGACTTACAATTCATTCTCCTCGTTCGGTGAGTGCATAAGATCCTCGTTCTTCCAGACCGCGTCGATCATATCGACGAGCGGATTTTCAACGCAGGATTTCAACGCGTGGCCGGGCCTGACGAAAATGCTTCTCGTGTTTCTCATGTTCACCGGCTCGTGCGCGGGCTCGACCGCCGGCGGCGTCAAGATCTCGCGACTGCTCATCGTGTTCAAGAACACTTTGCGTGAAGTAAAGCACATGCTCCACCCGCGCTCCGTCAACACGGTGCGCATAGACGGCGATCCGGTCTCCGAGGAGACGGTAAAGTCCGCCGTCAACTACATAGCGCTGTACATCACCGTGCTTATAGCGTCGGCGCTTGCGATATCCGTCGACGGATTCAGCTTTGAGACGAACTTCACCGGCACACTCGCGTGTCTGAACAATATAGGACCGGGTCTCGGCAACGTCGGACCGAGCGGAAACTACGCCGGATTCTCGATATTCTCGAAGATCGTTTTGTCGTTCGACATGCTGTTCGGCAGGCTTGAGCTCATGCCGCTGATAATCCTGTTCTCACCGTCGACCTGGAGGAAAAGATAATGTACGAGCTTTGCGTCAACACCGGACTCGGCTTTAAAAAAGACGTTTATGAAATGATCCCGCTGATAAGATCAGCGGGATTTGACGGTTTTTTCACCTCATACAAGCCGGGTGAGACGAAAAATATCGCCGACGCGGCGGATAAGGCTGGGCTGCTTTATCAGTCCGTTCACGCGCCGTTCGGCAGCGTCCACGAAATGTGGCTACCCGGCGATCAGGGCGATCACGTAAGAGACGAGCTGATCGCGTGCCTGAACGAATGCCGCGACGCGGGCGTTGAAAGAGTCGTGATGCACGCAATAATCGGCATGGACAGGCACGAGCCGACCGAGCTCGGGCTGATCCGTTTCTCGCGCGTCGTGAAGCGCGCGGAAAAGATAGGGATAAATATCGCGTTCGAGAACACGGAGGGTGAGGAATACCTCGCGGCGCTGATGGACCGCTTCCGCTCCGGTTACGTCGGCTTCTGTTGGGACACCGGACACGAGCAGTGTTATAATTTCGGTAAAGACATGACCGCGAAATACGGCGACCGGCTTATCTGCACGCATTTGAACGACAATCTCGGAATGACCGACGTAAACGATATGACGTGGCTCGACGATTCGCACCTGATGCCGTTCGACGGGATCACGGACTGGCAGTCAGTCGCCGACAGGCTGAGAGAACACGGTTATAAAGGCGAGCTGACGTTCGAGCTGACATGCAAAAGCAAACCCGGCAGGACTACGCACGATATTTACGACGGTCTTGACGCGTCCGGATTCCTTCACCTCGCGTACGAAAAAGCGAGACGATTCAAAGAACTGGTCATCAAAAACGCATAAATTCAATATGCGTTTTTTTATTGTGTCGCTGCGCGACGTTCCGTGCGCCGCTATCGCGTCGCTTTTGGGGACTCCCCGCCCCCCTCTACCGCCCCCAAACCCCCGCC
>JAFZRM010000045.1 GCA_017619885.1 Clostridia bacterium
GGCGGGGGTTCACGGAGAGGGGGGCGGGGAGTCCCCAAGAGCGCCGCAGGCGCACGGAATGTCCCGAAGGGACACCTTTTACCCTTTGCTCTCCATCATTATTCTTAGCATTCCCGCCGCTTCCGCCAGCTGACCCGCGTCCGTGAAATTCTCTCGGTACACCTCGACGACCATGTCTCCTTCGTAATCCACTTCTTCAAGCCTGTCGAGGATGCGTCTCGTATCGAGCGCTCCCATGCACGGCGGTCTGCACGAGCCGTCCGCCCAGTCGTTTATATGGACGTGGACGACGTGATCGCCCATCGCCTCGAGCACGGCGTAAGGATCGTATCCGCCGCGGCACGCCTGTTTGGCGTCGAAAACGAATTTCATCTCCGGACACGCGGCGCGCAGCCCTCTCACGCCCTCGGCGTCGCGAGCGATGCACCACGTCGTGTTCTCGTGTATCAGCTCAACGCCGTATTCGTGCGCGGCGTCGTTTATTCGCGTGAAGATCTCCGCGTATTTTTCAAATCCGCAGAAAACGTTTTTCATATTATTGCCGTGAAAGACTACGAATTTCGCACCGAGCGACGACGCAAAGCGGAAATACTTCCTGTAATAGCCGATCGCGTCCTCGATCCGTCTCTCGTATCCGGCGAAAAACAGCACGTTCTCATACCCCGATGTGAACGGGTGTATCGACGTGATCCTCAAACCGTTTTTGCCGATGAAGTTTTTCAGCCTGCGATAATACGCACCCGACATCTCGCTGTCGGTGTTTATGAATATCTCCGCGTCGGAAAATCCGGCGCGCACGCACTCGCCGAGCGATTCTATCGTGTCCATCGGATAAAAACACGCGCTCGATATACCGATCTTACATTTCATATCAATTACCTCGGCTATATCATATCACCGGCCGCGTTATTTGTCAACGCCGCGTTTATTGAAAATATGAGAAAAATTTTATTTTTTTTGAAAAAACCTCTTGATTATTCACAAAAAGTATGGTATTATACTTACTTGAAATAGTATATCACGCCGGTGTGTCCTCTCAGACAGCGGCATAATATATTCGTGAAATCTTACAGGAGGAAGCAAAAAGTGCCGAATATCAAATCAGCCAAGAAGCGCGTTCTGGTCACCGAGACCAAGACCCTTCAGAATAAAATGTTCAGATCGTCACTCAAAACGATCATAAAAAAGTATGATGCAGCTCTTCAGTCCGGCGACAAGGAAGCCGCGAGCGCAGCCTACAAGGCAGCCGTCAAGAAGATCGACCAGGCGGCCGTCAAGGGCATCATAAGCAAAAACGCAGCAAGCAGAAAAAAGAGCCAGTTCACACTGAAACTCAACAAGCTTGCGTGATCAGGCAGAGACAGGCGCCTCCGGCAGGAGGCGCTTTTCTTGTATTTTTGCGGCAAATATATACATAAAAGCCCTTGATTTAACAAAAAATATATGATATAGTGGGAAATAACAATACTTAAGGGAAGAGTTTTATGAAAAAAATCGCTGTCCTCGGTTTCGGCTGCATCGGATCCGGAGTCTGCAAACTGCTTACTGAAAACAAAGATCTTATAGAAAAGCGGTCCGGCGTTTCGGCTGAGCTTGCGTATATCTGCGATCTTCGCGACATACCCGGTCTGCCTTACGGCGAAATGCACATAAAGGATTTTGACGTCGTGCTCGCCGATCCCGACGTCGCGGTCGTCGCCGAGCTTACCGGCGCTCGCCGCGCCGCGTTCGAGCTGTCGAAAAAAGCTCTCGAAGCCGGAAAAAGCGTCGTTACCTCAAACAAAGAGGTCGTGTCCGCGTTCGGACCGGAGCTTTTGCGGATCGCCCGCGAAAACAACGTCTCGTATCTGTTCGAGGCGGCGGTCGGCGGCGCGATACCGCTGATACGCCCGCTGCGTCTGAATCTCGGCACCGACAGGATCACCGGGATCTGCGGAATACTGAACGGAACGACTAACTATATTTTAACGCGCATGAGCGGCGACGGCGTTCCGTACGGCGAGGCGCTTGCCGAGGCGAAACGGCTCGGTTACGCCGAACCCGATCCCACGGCGGACGTCTCCGGGCTCGACACGTGCCGCAAGATATCGGTCCTCTCCGCCTTCATCGACGGCGGGCTGATACCGCCGGAGCAGATACCTACGTCAGGCATCGAGAACATCGATCCGCGCGTGCTCCGTCTCGCGGAAAAGCTCGGCGGCGCGATAAAGCTGATCGGCCGCGCGGAAAGAACTGAAAACGGTGTTTCCGCGTGCGCGGTTCCCTGCTTCGTCAGCCGCGAAAACATGCTTTACCCGGTCGGCGGAGTGAACAACGGCATACTCGTCAGATGCGAGTCGTCGGGCGACCTGATGTTCTTCGGCGCCGGCGCCGGCTCGATACCGACGTCCGCGGCGGTGATCTCCGACGTGTGCGAGGCGCTTTGCGGCCCCGTCGGCGTGCTCGACTGGCGTTTCGCCGATAACCGTCCGAGAGGATACAAAAAAGTTTTCGCCGTAAGCGAAAAGCCGTTTGAGCCGCAGGGCGACGCCGCGCACGACGAGTACGGCGGTCTGTACGGCTGCATAACCTCATCAGACGAAGCATGCTCCGGCGCGGTATTCACCGCGGAAGTGATCTGAGCGGCAAAATTCAGCACAATAACAGTATCACATCATATGATTTTCACATTGGACGGGTATAATAGCGCCGTACGATGAAGAAAGGAGTAATATCCATGAACGAAGATATAAACGGAATAAACAACGAAAACACCGCGGAAAACGTCAACCCGGCGCAGAACAGGCCGGCAGAGCCCGCGCATACCTCGGTGCCCTACGGCACGCAGTCGGCGGCGAACTATACAGGATACGAAAATCAGTACTACCGTTATCAGTATACGAACGGTCAGCGTCAGCAGCCGGCGGGCGGTCAGCAGGCCGGCGGTTACGGATATAACGGCAGCTATACGAACAACTACGGATACGGCAATTACAATTACGGATACGTTCAGCAGCCTCAGCAGCCGCAGCAGACGCGCGCTCCGCAGCAGACTCAGCCTCAGCAGGCAAAAAAGAGCAGCGGCGGAAAGATAGCGGCGATAATCGCGGCTTCGCTCGCCGTACTGCTGCTCGTGTCGCTTTTGGCGTTCGTGGGCGGTATGATGTTCAGCCGCGGCGCGAACAACGTGCCCGCAGACGACACAACGCCGTCGGTCGTAACGGATGAACCGGCGACGACTGCGTCCGACAAGACGGATGACACGACGAAGACCGTCACGCCGACCGATCCGTCGGCAACGGTGCAGACCGGAAAGAGCGAGGACGAATACACGATGACCGAAGCGGCGGCAAGGACCGTCAACTCAGTCGTTGAGATCAGGACCGAGCAGACGATCTCCGGCACGTTCATGCAGCAGTATATCCAGGAAGGCGCCGGCTCCGGCGTCATAGTCACCGCGGACGGTTATATAGCAACGAACAACCACGTCATAGACGGCGCGACGAATATCAAGGTCATACTGAGAGACGGGACCGAATATACTGCGACTCTCGTAGGCGCGGACGCCCAGGCGGACCTCGCTGTGGTCAAGATCGAAGCGACCGGGCTTTCACCCGCGAAATTCGGCGACTCCGACAAGCTCGTAGTCGCGCAGACGGTCATCGCGATCGGCAACCCGCTCGGCGAACTCGGCGGATCGGTCACCAACGGCATCATATCGGCTCTCACCAGGACCGTAACGATAGAAAATCAGGAAATGACGCTCATGCAGACGACGGCGGCGGTCAACCCCGGTAACTCCGGCGGCGGACTGTTCAATATGTCCGGCGAATGCATCGGCATAGTCAACGCGAAATCCTCCGGCTCCGACATCGAGGGCATCGGATTCGCGATCCCGTCGAACACCGCGGTAAAGGTGATCCAGGATCTCATGCAGTACGGCTACGTGCGCGGCAGAGTCATGCTCGGCATATCGATGCTCGAGGTTTTCGACAGATATACCGCAAGCAAGTACGGCGTTAAGGACTACGGAGTCTACGTCAGCGCCGTCGGCACCGGCTCGGACGCCGAAAAAGCCGGAATGAAGGCGGGCGATATGCTCGTCTCGTTCAACGGCACCGAGATCGACTCCTACGCAACGGCAAAGAAGCTCATACAGTCGTGCAGCGTCGGCGATACCGCCACGATCGTCGTCAGCCGCAGCGGCTCTGAGATAACTCTCAGTGTTACGTTCACCGAGTATAAACCCTGACAGCGTAACGCTCTCCAAAACACCTGCGCGGCTTATCTAAGCCGCGCAGGTGTTTTTTTATATTCTTCTTGATTGCGTAAGCGAATAAATCGCGTGTATCACCGACGGACGCAGGCAAGCTTCGGAGTCCCTGCGGGAACCCCCCA
>JAFZRM010000046.1 GCA_017619885.1 Clostridia bacterium
CGCCGAGGTACGAGGCGCACAGAACGTCGCGAAGCGACACAAATTTCTTTGATAAGCCGAAATTAAACAACCCACCGCAACACTTTCTTACATGTCACGGTGGGTTTGCTTTTATATAACGTCCTTCAAAGGCGTTTTTTTTGTTATATCTTCAGTCCGTAAGAGCGCAGATCGGAGTCTGACAGACCAAAGTACGATTTCATATGACCAATCACGATGGTATCGCGGGTACGCAGCCAGTTTTCGACAGATTCGATACGCGCTTCCCATCGCGTCATCGAAGCAGGCGCCGACATAAGGATGTCGGAGATGTACCGGTCGTCGTTCTTGTTGCGGAAATTCCAGCGCGCGATGTGGTATTCCATCTCCTCGCTGATCTCGTTCGTCAGCTCGCGAAGCAGCGGCAGCAGCCTGTCGGGACTCAGCGTGTCGTTCAACAGTTCGCAGAAGCGCGATATGAACTTCTTCTTGAACGTGCTGTTCTTTATCAGATGCTGTATGATCCCGTAAATCTTCTTTTCCTGCTTGAACACGTAGTTGAAGCGGTTTTCCTCGCTTCCGCAGCTCCAGTCGAAGTCGTACGGTATCCAGCGCCATTTACCGCCGTCCGTGCGTTCGCGGTAGAACTTTATGTTACCGGGGTCGGTGTTGGCGAAATATATCTGCGCTATCCAGTAATCGATATAGTTGTCTATATCCATCTGCGAGCAGACGTACGCGTAGTTGTCCGCGTCCGCCATGTTCTTCGTTGTCACGAATTTGTACAGCGCGTTGTAGTTTTCCGACGTGCCGGACTGAACGATCGACGAGCCCTTCATCCTGTCGAGATTGTCGGGATCGGCGCCGGTGTGGTTCGCGACGAACTCGTCGGAGATGCGCTCGCGCAGGTCGTATATGCCGTAATAATCGCCGTTGACGTAAACGACGACGGGGCGGTAGTTCATAACCTCGCAGTTGATCTTGCCGAGCAGGGCGCGCGCGATGAACGCGTCGCGTATGTGCGAGCGGTTGGCGTCCTGACCGGAACCGCGCAGGACGAGATTCGAGAACACGTTGATGTAGTCGTCGCCGAAGAACGGATAGACGATCTCTTTTATGCCGTATTTGTCCTTCAGGTTTATCGAAACGCTCTTCTGGTCGTGCACGCGGCTGTACTGACCGAACGTCTTTATCCCGGCGTTGAAGTTCAGCACCTGCGTGCCGTTCTCGTCTATATACGTGAAGCTGACGGGGCGCTCCCAGCTCTGCCAGTAGTTGGCTTTAGGCGCGTCCTTGAAGAAAAGATCTTCCTTCTGCGATCCGTTGAGGCTCGAATCGTCGTATTTCATCGACTCGGTGTCGAAGTTGGGGCCGTCCGCCCAGATGCCGGTCTTCTCGGAGAACAGATCGTTCGGGTCGGCGTTCAGAAACACCACCGGCATGTTGTGCACGCGCCCGACGATGAACGATACGGAGACCTCGTCGGAGGGCAGGGAATCGCTTCTGTACGCCCTCGCGCGGATCGACATCGTTTTATCTACCGTTATCGGCGCGCGGTAAAGCGTTCCCGTCTGCGTCGGCGGCGTGCCGTCCGTCGTGTAATACACGAGGCAGCCCTCGGGCGCCTTTATCGTCACGGTCGTGCCGGCTTCGACGTAACCGCCGTTTTCGCTGAACGACGGCGTGCCGACGGATTTAGAATACGTGACGGTGCTGTTTTTCGCGCCGGGCGTCACCTGCGTGAAATAATAGACGGTGTCGTCGGTGTCGCTGACTCTTCCGGCGGACGTTTTGTCGAAAAGAAGTCCGGTCGTGATGCTGTCGACGACGGTGCCGTTCTTGTCAAAAAGATACACGTCGTTGCCGTAGCGGTTGAGCCCGAGATCGACGTAGACGGCGTCCTTTTTGCTGTCGTAGGTCGTCTCGTCGGCGAAATATACGATCCTGTAGCTGCCGGCTTTTACCTTGACTGTCGGAAGCCAGATCGCTTTTTCAAAAGTGCTTTTGCCGATATAGAGATCGGACAGCTCGATATCCGTGTCCGTCGGGTTCTTTATCTCTACGAAATCGTACAATTTGTAATAATCGTACAATTCCCCCGACGAATATGTTTTTCCGTCAGGGGAGCTGTCAAGCGTCGCGTTGACCGCGACGACTTCGCTTATATATGCCGTTTTGTACGCCGGATGCCTCGCGCTTTCGATATCGTCGAAGCCGGGCACGTCGTTTTTCGCGTTCCTTGTGGCGCGCGGGAAGAACAGCCATTTTTCCGGATCGTCGGCGCTTCTGCCGCAGGTGATGTTCGATTCGAGCTTGTATACCGTGCACGAATCCATCGCGTCGCCTTTGCCGTTGTAGATGCCGAGACTCGTTTCTTTGCCGGAGAGGGTGAACGACGCGTGAAGCTCGCCGCCCGTGTACTCTTTGTCCTTGCCGAGCATGAACACGGTCAGGTAGCCGTCGGGTTGAAGCGTCACGTCGGGGAACGTCCACTTCATCGTATCAGACTCGTCGTCGGAGAGGTAAAGCCCTTTGAGCTTGACTTCCTTTTCACCGTAGTTGTAGATCTCGACCCAGGCGCCGTAATCGCCTTCCTCGTCGGTGAAGGTCACGCACTTCTTCGTTGCGTATTCGTTGATCCTTATCGTGTTGACGGTCTTGTCCGTCATGTTGAGCGGTTCGTCCGTGCTCTGTTTCTTTTCATAAAGCGCGGTCACGTTGCCTTCGCCCGGCGTCGGCTCGGCGAGAAGCACCGTGTGGCCGTCGTCCGCGGGCGCCGCGGATATGTCGGACGGGGCGTTTTCCGGGATCGTTATCCTGCCGATCTCGTTTCCGCCCTGCGTGAGCAGGGAGACGATCTCGCCGGTCTTGCTGAGCTTGAACGGGAGGTGGATCGAATTCGTCTGTTCGTTGTACACGTTTCTTCCGCTCGCCCAGATGATTATGTATTCGCCCGCGCCGAGCTTGACGTCCGGCAGGATGCCCTTCGTGCGGTTTTCCGGGTTGTCGGTCAGTATGTAGTTTTTGAGCGAAATCTCGGACGAGCCGCTGTTATAAAGCTCTATCCAGTCGCTGTATTCGCCGTAATCGTCCGTGACGGTCGACTTGTTCGACGCCATCACCTCGGACAGCATCAGCCCGTTTTTGTTCGGGCGGACCAGCGTCTCGACGGGCGGGAGCGTCTCGCCGTCGGTGCCGGTGCCGACAGTCGTCTGGGCGCCCGTACCCGTGCCGCTCGTCTCGAAGACGTCGTCGGGGTCGCTGAAATCGCAGGCGGCGAGGGCGAACAGCGTCGCCGCCGCGAGTAGTATTGCCGTGATCTTTTTCATTATGATCCTCTTTATCAGATGTATTCGCCGGTGCTCTTTACGAGCGTCACGGAGGATACGCCGGGGTATGCGTTGAGTTTGTTCAGGAATTTTGTGGAGCCGGCAAGCAGAGTTACCTCAAGCGAAAGCTCTACGGTGTTCTCCACGAGGGCTTTTGATTTGAGGCGGCTGCGCTTCGTCGATTTTTCAATGTATCTCACGACGGGCTCCTCGTCCTCGGGGTTCACGTTGACCATGAGGATGTAGGAATCGGCGGCGGAGGGCAGACGCGAGGCGACGATCAGTATGACGCCGACGACGACCGCGCCGATCGCCGCGAGCCCGAGCAGGTTCGCGCCGCACATGATGCCCGCGCAGATCGCATAGTAAAGGAAGACTATGTCGAGCGGATCTTTGATCGCTGTCCTGAAGCGGATTATCGAGAGCGCGCCGACCATACCGAGCGAAAGAACGATGTTGGAGGTTATCGTCATCAGTATGAGCGTCGTTATAACGTCCATCGCGAGGAGCGAGACGGCGAACGAACGGGAGAAGAGGACTCCCCTGTAGCTTATCCGGTAAACGAGTATGATAAGCAGACCGATAAGAATGGATACCGCCATCGTGAGCAGGAACCTGCCCATACCGAGATCCTGGTTGAAGTTTTCCGTGAAGCTCTTCTTGAAAATGTCGGAAAATGATGTTAGTGAGTAAATCATGTCAGTTATCCTTTCTTATGTGAACGTTCTTCCGAACACGTATTTTGAACATGCGCTCTGCATGACGGAGTCGTCAGGCAGAAGATTTCTTATATAATCGGGCAGGAAATGGTCGTATTTGACCTCGAGCACCACCCAGCACGGCGGCACCGTGTAGACGAGCGATCCGGAGTCGACGAACATATCGACGCCCGCGCCCGAGCCCTTGATGTTTGAATCGAGCGTGATGCGGACGTTTGACGCATCCGCCACGAACGCCCTGCGGTTGTACTCGACGACGGTCTTCGGGCGGTATCCCTCCACGTTTAACATGTGGTAGAACTCGTGTGCGAGATCGGAATCGAGCGTCAGCAGGCTTTCTCCTCGGCGGTACATGATGTCGTCGTAGATCTGCCGGGTGATCCTCACGGATTCCTTTTTGCCGAGCGACCCGCGTTTCGTCTTGCGCTCGAGGCTGATGAACGAATCGCTGTGGTTGTACGCTCTTATCCTGTATTTCTTTCGTTTCAGCAGTCCGGCTTCCGTGCCGGCGAGCGATCTGTCCTCGGGCGTGTCGAAATAAACGCTGCTGATCAGATAATTTCCGCGCTCAACGCTGTAGCGGTCGAATTTCATCACCTGACACAGACGCGAAGTAAGCTCCGTCGCCTGCACCGGCGTGATGAAGTACTTCAGCTCGTGTCTGTAGTCCTGGCTTGAATCCTGCATCAGACGGTCCAAATCACCACCCCCTTTTGACTAAATATATCATAATGACCTTATTTTATCAAGCGTATTTTGTAAATAAAACGGTCATCTTATCTTGCGGCGTTTTTTCTTCTGCCCCAGTATGAAGGCCTTGATCAGCACGTACAGTATCGCGAGCACGAAGAACGATATGAGCGAGGCGATCACGACGGGGCGCTTGACGAAATTCTCCGTCCGGTCGAGCATGTAAAGGATCCGGCTCTGCGCCACCGACGTCGTCGTGACGAGCGGCACGCGGCAGACTTCGGCGCCGTTGTACTCTACGATGACTTCGCCGGCGACCGTCCCCTGAGCGACCGGCGCGTCGAGCACTGTCTCGGGCACGATGCTGCGGAACGTGATCTCGGTCTGCACGTCCGTGCCGACCGGCAGATACATCGAAACGGTTTTTTCAGGCGCCAGAGTCACCGCGTCGGTGTTGGTGCTGAACCTGACGTTCGCCTGCGTGACGATGACGCCCTTTTTGAGCACGTCCTTGTATTCGAATCCGGTCCTGACGTATTCGAGCAGCTTTATCGTGTCGACGAATTCCGTCTGTTTTCCGGTCTCGGCGTCGTCGCGGCCGCCCATTATGATCGAGAAATACCGTTTGCCGTCGTATTCCGCGCTCGTCAGCAGACATTCGCCCATCTCCTCGGTCGAACCGTAGTTCATGCCGGTGACGCCGGGAGTCTTGTACATCGGCGTCTGATAAGAGCTGACGAGGTGGTTGCGCGACAGTATCACGCGGTGTATCGTCGGGCCGTTCTTCTCGATCACGAGCCTGTCAGTCGAGGTCATCTCGGTAAACCCCGGGATCGACGCGGCGTGCACCGCGATCTTTATGATATCATACATCGTCGTGCGCTCGCCGTCTTTGTGAAGTCCGGTGACGTTCTTGAAGGTTGTGTCGGTACAGCCGAGCTCAGCCGCGCGCGCCGTCATCAGATCGGCGAACGCCTCGAGATCGTTCTTTTCCGTCTCCACGTCCTGCATGTAGTAGTGGGCGAGGATAGTCGAAACGTCGTTCGCGCCGTGCATCAGAAGGATCGTCAGCAACTGGCGCATTGTAAGTATCTCTCCCTCTTCGAGATAGACCGACAGACCTTCCTTGTCTTCAAGCAGTTTTTTCGTTATCGTGATCTGCGTGTCGAGCCTGTCCGCGAATTTCTCGAAGATCATCACGCCGACCATTATTTTCGTCGTCGACGCCGGCCAGACCGTCTGATCGTCGTTTTTGCGGTATAAAAATCTGTCGTCGTATTCGCTGTAGACGAGCGCGTATTTCGATCTGATCGTCACGCTCTCGTCCTGCGGTATCACGTAATCCTTCGGTATTATCTTGTCGTCGGCCGCGGGCTCGTCCGTCTCCGCCGCCGGATCCGCCGTAGTCGCGGCGTGAAGCGCGGGGCAGAGAAACAGCAGTAAGGAAAGAAGCGCCGCGATGATCTTATATATTTTCATTTTATCTCCCTGACTTTTTCTGTGTCCGCCGCGATGGCGGCTTTGAGTTCTTCAAGCGAGCCGAACCTGCGCTCCGGGCGAATGAACCGCCAGAACTCTGTCCTGACGTTTTTGCCGTACAGATCCATATCGCAGTCGAGCACGTGCGACTCTACCGTCACGCGCCCGCCGCCGACCGTAGGCCTGACGCCAACGTTCGTCACGGCGCGGTACGAAGCTCCGTCTATTATCACGTCCGTCGCGTATACGCCGAACCTCAGCGGCGTTATGTCGTCCGGGTAACCCTGATTTATCGTCGGGAATCCGAGCCCGGTGCCGACGTGACTGCCGTGGATGACCGGCAGAGACAGCGAAAACGGCCGCCCGAGCATGCGCGACGCCGTTATCGTGTCGCCATCGGCTAACAGACGGCGGATCGCGGTGGAGCTGACGGTCACGCCGTCGATCTTCACCTCGTCGTGTATCACCGTGCCTCGCCCGAGCCGCCGCATCTGCGCGGTAAGCTCAGCCGCGTCGCCCGAAGCGCCTTTGCCGAAGCGAAAATCGTATCCGCAGACGACGTACGCCGCGCGGCACTGCCCGCACAGCACGTCGCGGCAGAACTGCTCCGGCGTCATGTCGCGCACCGATTCGAACGGACGCGAAAAAACGGCGGATATACCGGCTGCGCGGAAAAGACGCCCGCGTTCTTCGGTCGATATTATATGCTTCGCCCCTCCCTTCGGGGCGTAATCGTCGAATGTGAATAC
>JAFZRM010000047.1 GCA_017619885.1 Clostridia bacterium
CGGGTCGTCGAGGGCGCCGACCCCTACAGACCGGCTGCGTGCCCCATCAGAGATGGGAGGGGAACAGGGGGTTTGGGGGTGGCGAGGCGAATGCCGAGCCGTAGGGGTTCCCCGTTGCGAACTCGAGAGCAACGGGGGTTCCCGTGAGGGGCGGGCGACCCCCAAACAATGTCGGCGTATAGGGGTTCCCCGCCGCGAACTGGAGAGCGGTGGGAGTTCCCGTAGCCGACTCCTTTTGCAGTATCGTTTCGGCACAGTTATTTGCAAAATGTTTTCAATTTACGTAGAGCAAAAGAGAAGATTTTAATATATAATTACACTGATATAATCTTGACTTGGACGTGTAAAATGGAAATACTTGAAGTATTGCTTGACGCTCTGATCGATACGGCGAAGCTCATACCGTTTCTTTTTGCGGCGTATTTATTACTTGAATATCTCGAGCACCGCTCGTCGAACAAGCTCGCGGAATTCCTTACAAACGGCAAATTCGGCGTGCCGGGCGGCGCCGTTCTCGGCTGTATCCCGCAGTGCGGGATGAGCGTGGCGGTATCGCATCTGTTCTCGGCGGGAGCCGTTGGCGCGGGGACGCTCGTCGCCGTGTTCGTCTCGTGCTCCGACGAGGCGATCCCGGTGCTTCTCGCCGATATAACCCGCATAGGCTCCATAATCCCTCTGCTTCTGTCGAAGGTCGCTTTCGCGGTCGCGGCGGGGTATCTGTTCGACCTGATATTTAAAAAGCACAGCTTCGGGGGCGGTCACCATACGCACGAGCACGACTGCGACGAATGTGACAGAATAGAAGAAGCGCATCACCACCACTGCGGTGAAAAATGCGATGACAACGTATTTCTGTCCGCACTCAAACGCTCGGGCGAGGTCCTGCTTTTCATCCTCGCCGTCAACGTCGTCATGGGGCTCGCCGTTTATTTCATCGGCGAGGACGCGATCGCGGGCTTTGCTGAGAGGAACAGGATGCTTCAGCCGCTCTTCGCGGGTCTGATCGGCCTGATCCCGAACTGCGCCGGCTCCGTGGTGCTCACGAAGCTTTATATCTCCGGCTCGATCGGCTTCGGCGCGGTGTTCGCCGGTCTGTCGGTCGGATCCGGCATCGGTTATCTGTCGCTTCTCAAGGCGAACAAGCATATAAAAGACAATCTGCTGATAATTGGCTACATATTCGTGATCAGCGTCGCCGTCGGCACGTTGATTCAGCTGTTTGTGTGATATGTTCGGGTACGTAAAACCTTTCGTACCGGAACTGAAGGTACGCGAAAACGAGCTTTACAAAGCCGTCTATTGCGGGCTCTGCAAGAGCATGGGGCGCGGCACGAGGTGGTTTTCCCGCCTCAGCCTTTCGTACGACGCGGTGTTCCTCGCGTTCGTGCTCGCCTCGCTTCACGGATACGCGTTCGAGGTATACCCCGGCAGATGCGGGCTCAATCCGCTCCGCAAAAAGCCGGTCGCGAAGGACTGTGAGATACTCAGATATTCCGCCGCGGTCTCGGCGCATCTTACGTATTACTCCGTGCTCGACAAGATCAGCGACGAGCGCGGCATAAAGCGTCTTTCGGCCAAGATCAGCCTGCCTTTGTGCAGGAAGATGAAGCGCGCGGCGGAGAAGATCGCGGAGCTAGACGGTGCTTATACGGAAGAATGTCTGCGCCGCCTGCATGAGATCGAAGCGGAGAAGAGCCCGGGGCTAGACCGCGCGGCATCCTGCTTCGGCGACATGCTCGGCAGATATTTCGAGCTCGGCGCGCCGGATGACAAAAAGAAAAGCGCGGCCATGATCGGCAACTATACCGGCCGGTTCATATACGCCGCCGATGCCTGCGACGATCTTGAAAAAGACGAAAAGAAGGACGCGTACAACCCGCTGCGATACGGCGGCACGGACGTGTCGGAGCGTCTGCACGCCGCCTACGGCGCCATGTGCATCTGGGCGGACCGCGCGGCATCCGAGCTGCAGCTCGAGGGCGGCCTCGGCGACGCGTCGTCCGTCGCGGACAATATAATGAGACTCGGTATGATCGATATCGCGAAGAAAGTCGCGTCTGAGCATACCGAAGGAAAGGGAAACGGTAAATAATGGCAAGAGATCCGTATGAGGTGCTCGGCGTATCACGCGGGGCCACAGACGAAGAAATAAAAAAAGCGTACCGTGCGCTTGCGAAGCGGTATCATCCCGACAGCTTCACGGACCCCTCGCAGAGGGCGCGCGCCGAGGAGACTATGAAGGAGATCAACGCGGCGTATGAAAGCATACAGAAGGATAAAAGCGGCTCGTCGTCGGGCTCCGGCTCGTCCTCCGGCTATTCGTATCAGGGACCGAGGAACGGCGGCGTCGGGATCTACGCGACGATAAGGCAGTACATCAATTCCAGCATGCCGGACGAGGCGGAACAGCTGCTGAACACGGTCAACCCCGCAGACCGCGGCGCCGAGTGGCACTATCTGCGCGCCTGCGTCTGCGTGCTTCGCGGCTGGTATTACGACGCTCACACCGCGGCGAGCACGGCTTGTTCGCTCGACCCCGGCAACGAGGAATACCGTCAGCTGCTCGACATGCTCGAGCGCGACGTGAACCGTGCGGACGGCACTTACCGCACGGCGCAGACATCGGACTGCGACATCTGCTCGATCTGTCAGACGCTCGCGTGCCTTAACTGCCTGTGCAGCTCCTTTTGCAGATAGAAAATTATGAGAGACAAGAACAGACTGAAGCTCATAGCCCTGTGCGGCATTTTCTCCGCCGCCGAGCTTGTTATAATGTACCTTTCGAGCGTTTTCCAGGTGCTCGATCTCGTCATCGCCATGATGACCGTGCTTTTCACGATCGTGCTTCTGTGCGAATACGGCAAAAAGCCGGCTTTCGCCGTATATCTCGCCGTATCGATACTGTCGATGCTGATCGTGCCGCACAAATTCGCGCCGCTCTGCTACGTCTTTTTCATCGGGCTATATCCGATCATAAAGCCGTTTTTCGACCGGCCGAAAAAGATCGTCGGATATATCCTCAAGCTGGTATACTTCAACGCGCTGTATATCGCGCTGTACGCGATCACCGCGCATTTCGCACTGCTTGACGATATTTTCGGCGTCGGGACGCTGATGTTCTACGTCACTCTGGCGCTGGCGAATTTCGCGTTTCTGCTCTGTGATTACGTCATCGGACTGCTGACGGTGCTGTACGTGGCGAAGCTCCGCAAAAAGTACGGATTTGAGAGGATATTCAGAAAATGACCGTTGATATGACCGCCGAAATAAAACGTCTGTCCGGCGTCGGCCCCGCGGTCGCCGAAAAGCTAAAAAAGCTCGGCATCGGCACCGTGGAAGACCTGCTCTATCATTTTCCGCGCGCTTACGAGTTCCGCGGGAACGTGAAGACGGTAGCCGCCGCCGAGGACGGGGAGACGGCGTCGTTCGTGCTGACGGTCATGGCTCCGCCGACGTCCGCGAAGACGCGCAGCGGTCTGATGCTGTTCAAGCTCCCGGCGGGAGACGGCACGGGCGGCTGCACTGTGACGTTCTTCAATCAGAATTACGTCCGGACTGCGTTCACCGTCGGCGCCTCGTACAGATTCTACGGAAAGGTCAGCCGGCGCGGTAAACACGTCGAGCTGAACTCGCCGGTGTACGAGCCGTACAGCGACTCGCTTCTTCCGCTGTACCCGGTTTATCCGGCGACGGAGGGCTTCAGCTCAGTGCGGATCAACAGGCTGATATCGTCGATCGTCGACCGGACCGACACCGTACTGCCGGAGAACCTTCCCGACGAGGTCGTCTCGGCTGAAGGGCTGATGAGCCGCACGGACGCCGTGCGCGCGATCCATCACCCGACGTCGCTGCAGCAGATCAGCGACGCGAAGCGCCGCCTCGCGTTCGAGGAGCTGTTCGGCTTCGCGAAGAATGCGAGGAGCCGCAGAAAGCGTGACGACGCCGGCCCGCGCGCCGAAATGCGCCCATGCGACTGCTCCGCGTTCCGCGCGGCGATGCAGTTTGAGCCGACGGGAGCACAGAAGCGCGTCATGAACGAGATCTACTCCGATATGACCGGCCGCGGCAGGACCGCGCCGATGAGACGCATGGTCTCGGGCGACGTCGGCTCCGGCAAAACGGTCTGCGCTCAGCTCGCGGCGTATATCGCCTCGGAGAACGGATATCAGTCGGCGCTTATGGTGCCGACGGAGATACTCGCGCGTCAGCATTTCGAGGACACGGCCGGTCTTTTCGCGTCGTTCGGCAAGAAGGTGTGTCTGCTGACCGGCGACGTCACCGCGAAGGCGAAAAAGGAAGTCTACGAAGCGCTGCAAAGCGGCGAATGCGATCTCGTCATCGGCACGCACGCGCTGATCACTGACAAGGTCGCGTTCAAAAACCTCGGCCTCGTGATCTGCGACGAACAGCACCGCTTCGGCGTGAATCAGCGCGAAGCCCTGCTTAAAAAAGGAACGGGCGCGCACATGCTCGTCATGAGCGCGACGCCGATCCCGCGCACGCTCGCGCTCGTGCTCTTCGGCGATCTCGACGTATCGGTAATCGACGAGATGCCGCCCGGAAGGCGCACGGTGCGCACGGCGTACCGCGACGAGAGCAGCCGCGACGCCGTTTACGGCTTCATCAGAGACCAGGTGGCGCAGGGCAGGCAGGCGTATATCGTCTGCCCCGGCGTGGAGGAGACGGAGGACGACGGACTCATCCCGCTCGAAGCGCTCGTGGAGGGATTCTCGGCGGAGAAGTACGACAGGGAGATGAAGCGCAGGAAAGCCGCGGTGAATTACGCCGCGACGCTTTGCACGGACGTTTTCCCGGATCTTCGCGTCGGCTATCTGCACGGCAAGATGAAGAGCTCCGAGAAAAACGCCGTCATGGGCGCGTTCGAGCGCGGAGAGCTCGATATCCTCGTCTCGACCACGGTCATCGAGGTCGGCATCAACGTGCCGAACGCCACGGTGATGCTCGTTGAAGACGCGGACTGCTTCGGGCTTTCTCAGCTGCATCAGTTGAGAGGCCGCGTCGGACGCGGCAGGTTCGCCTCGTACTGCATACTGATGTCGGATTCGCCTGGGGCGACGGCGGAAGCGCGCCTGAAGCTCATGGAACGCGAGAACAACGGCTACAAGATCGCGGAATTCGACCTGAAGCAGCGCGGACCGGGCGACTTCATCCGTGAAAACGACGAAAAGATCCGCCAGCACGGTCAGCTCAAACTGCGTATGGCGGGCGCGCTCGACGACGCGCGGCTGCTGTATCGCGCCTTTGAGTGGGCGGAAAAATACACGGAGGTGAGCTGATTTGCCTTTTAAAATCGTAAGGGCTGACATTACCGGGTTCGAGTGTGACGCGATAGCCGTTCCCGTCGATAAAAGCATGCGCGGAGGCGCGGTCCTCAACGCGCTCGTTTCCGCGTACGGCAGGCGGATAATCGACTCCATCCTATCGTCGGAATACGATAAGGAAGGCGGCTTCAGCATAGCCGAAGTCGAAGGGATGGCGGCGAAGTATCTCGTCTGCGTTCTCGCGCCTTCGTCGGAGGACGATGACGCTTATCCCGGACTGTTCCGCGCGTACGCCGCGTGTGTGGCCGGGGCGGAGAAAGCCGGAGCCGGCTCCGTCGCGATCCCGCTTATCGGTACGGGCGCCAACGGATTCAACGCGGAAAAAGCGCTGCCGATAGCCGTCGCGTCGTGCGGGATCTGCATGGAGAAGACGGATATAGACGTCACGCTCGTGCTTTACGACGAGGAGTCGTACGTGTACGGCAGACGGATGTTTCCGGAGATCTACGACTACATAACCGCAGCACAAATTACCGAAAGTAATCGCGTCGGACGCATAGATCGGAAAAGACGCGAAAGGCGCGATACGGACGGGCACACGCAGGAAACGATGTTCTGCGCGGCGCAGTCCGCCGGAGCCGCGGTGTTCAGGCCCTCCGCGGTCTGTGACGAGTGTCCCGAAACGGATGAAAAAAGCGGGCTTGAAGACTACATCAGACAGGTCGACGCGGGATTTTCCGAGACCCTGCTCGATCTCATCGACAAAAGCGGGATGACGGATGTGCAGTGCTACAAGCGCGCCAACGTCGACCGCAAGCTCTTTTCAAAGATCAGATCGGATCCGGCTTACAGGCCGAAAAAGGCGACGGCGCTGTCGTTCTGCATCGCTTTGTCGCTGTCACTCGAGCAGACGAACAGCCTGCTTGCAAAAGCCGGCTACACCCTGTCGCACAGCAACAGGGGCGATCTGATAGTGGAATATTTTATAAAAAACGGAAAGTATGATATCTTCGAGATAAACGAAGCTCTGTTCGCGTTCGATCAGACTTTGCTCGGAGTATAGAAAACGGAAAACAAATGAAGTATTACGTCGATTTCGAGGCCACGCAGTTCGATCAGGAGATAATCTCGGTCGGGTGCATAAATGAAAACGGGCGCGAATTCTATTCGCTCGTCAGGCCTCACAGCATGAGAAAAATGACGGGATTCATTACGGATCTGACGGGGATAACGTCAGCGGAGCTGAGACGCGCTCCGGACGCCGACGAGGTGTTCGAGCGCATGTTCGACTACGTGGACAAGTCCGAGAACGTACAGTTCTACTGCTACGGCAACTGCGACGGCAGATTCGTTAAAATGACGATGAGACACGTCACATCGTTCAAAGCGCAGTGCATGCTCGGACTTATTTACAGCAGTCTCACTGACGTCTCGCCCGAGATCTCGGAGATCTTCCGCACGAACCAGAGCGTTTCGCTGTACAAGCTCGCCGACTACTACAACGTCGCGGGCGTACGCGGCCACAACGCGCTTGCCGACGCAAAGATACTCAAACAGGTATACGAGCACACGCGCGGCGAGGTGCTCGAGGAGTGTCCGTTCCCGGAATACGTGGTCAAAAAGAAAGAAAGGACCGAACCTTTCCACGAACCGGAACCCGTGAGCGATCCGCACGTTACGGCGAGTCTCGACGGCACCACGTACGGCTTCGCCTCCTACGGCAAAGCCGCCGACTGGATAATGTCGGAAATTCTGCCCGAAAAGGCGGAGGTCACCGCGGAGACGAAAAGCAACATAAGCAACCGCATAGTGCGCGCCGCGGCTAACTGCAGCGTGTATCACGGATACGTCTGGAGATCGATCCCGAAAGAGAACAAGTCTCAGTAATTGTAAATAAACTGTAAAACACGCAAAGGCCGCGTAAGAAAACGGTCCGGCGTGCCGTCTAAATATATGAAAACATACGTGAGGTATACGGTATGAAGAAATTCTACGGAAAAGAAAAGTGCAGGATACTCAAAAAGATCCGCGCACAAATCGCTGAGAACAACGATATAGAGTGGGTTACGAACGAATGCCCGCATAAAGGCGACTGCAAGGGCACCTGCCCGAAGTGCGAGGCTGAGGTGCGCGAGCTCGAGCGCAAGCTCGAGGAACGCAGACGCGCCGGCCTTACCGTCGCGCTTGCGGGCGTCGCCGCCGGCGTCGCGCTTACCGTTACCGGATGCGCCAACCCTCCCGCGGAAACCCTGCAGGGCGACGCGCCTGTCAATGCCGGAACCGTGGAAAACGAAACGGACGCGCCTGAGATGACGACCGATGTGGAAGGCGAGATCCTTGAAGACGGCAGCAAGCTCAGTATAACGGATGAATACGTTCTCATGGGCGATATAGCCGTGATAGAGGAGAGCGAAACGGACACGGAGACCGAGGACGAGACCGGAGAAGAATACGCTCTTATGGGCAAGATCGCGGCGCCCGATACCGCGAAAACGACCGAGACCGAGGAAGAAATCCTCATGGGCGAACCGGTGTGGCCCGAGGAGACGCCCGAGCAATGAGCCCGGACGCCCCGCTGTTTCCCGTGTGGCGGCTGAGCCGCCTGAGGATGGCGACGGACGGAGCCGGCGTGACCGCGCTCGTCTGCGCTCAGGGATGCCCGCTCGACTGCCGGTACTGCATAAACCGTCAGAGCAAAACGTTTGACGGCGGGACCGGCGTGACGCCGGAGCAGCTGTACGGACTTGTAAAAAAAGACGGTCTGTATTATTCGGCGACCGGCGGCGGAGTCACTTTCGGCGGAGGCGAACCGCTTCTGCACGCTGACTTCATCGCGGCGTTCCGCGGGATAATACCAAAGGAATGGCGCATTTACGCGGAGACGTCGCTTTACGTCCCGCAGGAGTGCGTGCGCACGGCCGCGGCGGCGGTCGACAGGTTCTTCGTCGACGTCAAGGATACCGATCCGAAAATCTACAATAGCTACACCGGTGCGGACAACGGGCCGGCGCTCGAAAACCTCGCGCTGCTCGTTAAACTGACGGGACCGGACAGGATCACGGTGCGTCTGCCGCTGATACCCGGTTACAATACCGAAGAGGACAGAGACAGGAGCAGAAAGCTGCTTCTCGATATGGGACTGAACGACTTCGACGCCTTTACGTACAGGCTGCCGGAGAGAACCGAATGAAAAACGTCATAAAGCATACCGGCCGTACGGATACGGCCGGTATGCTTTTTGCCTTTTTACGTCTTTCATTTTTATATTATGCGTCTTGATTTATTTACATTCTGCGCTTATAATCAATAACGTAAGATGGGGCAATCAGTATGATACGGAGTGAAAAAAATGACGGAAAACACTGAAATCATCGAACAACCGAAGAAAAAAAAGAAGAAGATCTGGCTGATAATCCTTCTTTCCGTGCTCGGAGTGCTGCTTGTGGCAGGGCTTGTCATAGGTCTGCACATACACAGGATCATGAACGATCCGGCGTCATTTTTTGACGATCCGGAGACGGTGCCGGTCACTGAGTATACGCCGAACACGGTGGTGGAGCCGGTGTTCCCGATCGATCCCGTGTTCACCGAAGTATCGGATACGGATCCGACGGGTACCGACCCGGACGATACCGGGACCGTCACCGATCCCGCGATCGGAACCGATACGGATGAGGAACCGTCCGAGCCGCCGTATAACGTGCTGAACGTCATGCTCATGGGCATCGACGCCTTTGAGGACGGCAGTTCGTCGAGCGGCAGTATGCCGCATACCGACGTCAGCATAGTTTTGGCGATCAACTTCGAGAAAAACACGGTGGATATGATCTCCCTTCAGAGGGACACGTTCACCACGATCCCGGGGTACCGCGGATATTACAAGCTCAACGGCGTGTTCAACGTCGGCGGCGGCATGGACAATAAAAAAGGCGGGTTCGAGCTCGTTTGCCGCACCGCGGAGCAATGGCTCGGCGGCATATCGATCCCGTATTACTACGCGGTCGATTTCGAGGCGGTCGTCAGGATCGTCGACGCGATGGGCGGCATCGACTACGACGTCGATCAGCCGTTCACGGCTCACATGAGCAGCAAAACGTATGAACGCGGGATGCAGCACCTCGACGGCAAGGCCGTGCTCGGATATCTGCGCATCAGGCGCGACGCCGACGGTCTCGACAAATCGCGCAACACGAGGCAGAGAAAAATGCTGCTCGCGATCTTCAACAAGCTGAAGAACGAGGGAAAGATTTCGCAGATACCCGCGCTCCTCGCCGCGGCGAAGGACGGACTGTACACCAACACGACCGCGTCGCAGACGGCGGCGCTGATAAATTTCGCCAAAGGTCTTGATTCTAAAAACATCAACTCCCGCGCGATGCAGGGAACGATAAAACTTGAGTACGACTGGGCGTGGGCGTTCGTCGACCAGCAGCACAGAGTCGATCTCGTAAAAGAGGTATACAACATCAACGTCAAACCCGTCGGCATCTGCACGATGTATTACGAGCAGTGGCTTCACGACACGGGATTCGACGCGCTGAAGCATATACGCCAGGCGGAAAAGGTGCTGACGTACGTCGCGGAGCAGAAAGCCGGCGGCAAAACGTACACGGACGATCAGATAAAGCTGTACTCCGACTGCTACAACGCCTACGTCAGGTTGAACGACCTGTTCAACGACGCGACTGACAAACTCGGAAAAACGTACACCGGCCAGCTCGCGCCCGAGGGCGGGACCACGGTCCTAGAGCAGACGTACGCCGATGCGATAACCGAAGCCGAGGCTGTGGTGAAGAACGCGACGGAGGCGCTGCGCAAATCCGTCGGATACAAGGGCAAGATCATTTACACCGTCTACAAGGGCGGCTGGTACAACGACAAGGATATCAACGAAGTCTACGTGGATTTCAGATAAGCGACCGAAATAATCAAAGGAAGGACAGCGTTATGAAAAAAGCGATCATTCTTCTGTTATGCCTGTTTCTGCTGACCGCGTGCACACCCGCGCCGGAAGAGCAGACGTCAGACGTGCCGCAGAACACGACGTCACCGGAACAGGAAACGCCCGGCGCAAAGGACGCCGACACGAATATATGGTCGACCTACGGCAGGATCGTGTATAAGGACGGATACACTTATTTCGTCTCGCCCGGAAAAGGCTGCGACGGATCCGTATCCGGCTCTGTCGACAGTGAAGACATTTATCGCTTGAAGGACGGGGAAACGACGCCGGAGTTCATCCTCGCCGTTCCCTGCACGATTGTCGAGGGCGTGGAGCAGACGAGCGTTTTCGGCCTTGTGCCATACGGCGACTGCGTTTATTTCCTGCGCAGCACGATGGAAAAGCAATCCGCCGTGCTTTGCCGCAGTCAGATCGGTTCCGGCACCTGGGAGGAACTCGATCTGGCGGTGACGCCGAGAGTCGCGTTCATCATGAACTCCTATAACGAGATCGACGGGATGCTGTATACGATGTGCGAGCATATCGAAAACGGCCACTACAGCTACAGCATTCAGAAAACGGATCTGAAAACAAAAGAAGTGACGCTCTTTTCACAGGATCTTGAGACGGATCTGAACGGCAACCCGCTGATAATCCGCGTGGACGACGACGGATACGTCTACTACGCGATGCTCGACGAAAAAGACGAAGCTTTCGGCATATTCCGCGCCCCGTTCGGCGGCGGAAAAAGCGCCGAGGTGATCCCCACGGAAAGGGAGCCTGAGGCCCTGTTCGTCAGTCAGGGATACGTTCTCGCGGCGTTTGAAGGCACCGAAGACACGCTCGAGGTGTACGGCGTCGAGAACGGAGAGAAGATAGGAGATATAGATCTGCCGAAAGACGCCGCGATAAACGTCTGCGGCGATACCGTGTACTATTACGCCGGCGGCTCGCTGTGCAGCGTCAAGACCGACGGCAGCGACAGAAAGACGCTCGCCATAGGCAATGAAGATCAGAAATTCATGATGCTCGCCGTCTGCGGCGACAGGTTCTTCTTTGCCGACGACGATCTTCTGGTCTATCAGATGGACAAAAACGGCAAAATACTCCCGGCGGTCCCGGTCGTCGGCAAGCCGCAGTTGAGTGAAGAGAAGTCCACGGAAGACGGAATCCTTTATCGTGAATATGACAACGCCGTATGCGTGATCGGATACAGCGGCTCGGATCCGGCGCTGCAGATACCCGCGAGCATAAACGGCAAACCGGTAAAGATCGTCGAGCTCATGGGCTCCAAGCTCGTGAACCTCTCGTCGATAAAAATACCCGAGGGCGTCGTCTCCGCGGTCGTCTATTCCTGCCGCGACGTGACCGAGGTATATCTGCCGTCAACGCTCAAACACATGGTCTACCGCGGTTTTCCGTATTCGTTCGAGTGTGCCGAGGGCTGCGTGTTCAACTACAACGGAACAAAAGCCGACTGGCAGGAGCTTTACGACTACTGCCGCGAGTATCATAACTGCGCTGTAGACACATACGGAACGAAGGACCCGGCCGTCAAATGCAGCGACGGCACGTGGAAGCTGCCGGAATAAACGGAAAATAATCACGCCGTTATTGCAAAATTCATAATTGTATGATACAATAAACGTAAATAAACCGCCGCGGAGGCGGAATGATACATAAAAGGAGTTTTCATATGAGCACAAGATACGAATCCGCAAAAGCGATCTACGCGAAACTCGGCATAGATACCGACGCCGTCATCGCGAAACTTAAAGAAATACCCGTATCTCTCCATTGCTGGCAGGGCGACGACGTCACCGGCTTCGACCATGACGGTCCTCTCACCGGCGGCATCCAGACGACCGGCAACTACCCCGGAAAAGCAAGAAATCCGGAAGAACTTATGGCAGATATCGACAAAGTCATCTCCCTCTGTCCCGGCAAGCTGAAACTCAACCTCCACGCCTGCTATGCCATTTTTGAACCCGGTCATTTCGTCGACCGCGACAAGCTTGAACCGAAGCACTTTGCAAAATGGGTGGAATTCGCAAAAGAGAGAGGCATGGGCATAGACTTCAACCCGACATTCTTCTCCCATCCGAAGGTAAAAGACGGTCTTTCTCTCACCTCTCCCGATGAGGAAACGAGGAAATTCTGGGTCGAGCACGGCAAAGCGTGCGTACGCATATCCGAATATTTTGCGCGTGAGACCGGTATCCCCTGCGTCATGAACATCTGGATAGGCGACGGCTTCAAGGATATTCCCGCAGACAGAATGGGTCCGAGACTCCGCTACAAGAAGTCGATCGAGGAGATCATCGCCGAGCCGCACGATCCGAAGCTCGTAAAACCGTGCGTGGAATCCAAGGTCTTCGGCATAGGCGTCGAATCGTACACCGCCGGTTCCGCCGAATTCACGCTCACCTTCGCGGCGACGCATGAAAACGTCCTGCCGCTGATGGACAACGGCCACTATCATCCGACCGAAGTCGTCTCCGACAAGATCCCCGCGCTGCTCTGCTACTTCCCCGAAATAGCGCTGCACATCACGCGCGGCGTTCGCTGGGACTCCGACCACGTCCTGCTTCTCGACGACGAGACGAAGGAAATGGCAAAAGAGATCGTCCGCTGCGACGCGCTCGACAGAGTCTACATGGCGCTCGACTACTTTGACGCGAGCATCAACCGCATATCCGCGTGGACCGTCGGCGTCAGATCGTGGAAGAAAGCGCTGCTCGCCGCAATGCTCACTCCGTTCGATCAGCTGAAGAAGCTTCAGGACAACGCCGAATTCACCGAACTCATGGTCCGTCAGGAAGAGATGAAGATGCTTCCGCTCGGCGACGTCTGGGAGGAATTCTGCCGTCAGTGCGGCACGACCGAGTGCGGCTGGTTCGAAGAAGTCAAGGAATACGAAAAAGAAGTTCTCTCCAAGAGAGTATAACGGAATCAGATACGAGCAAAAAAGGCGCTTTGCAAAGCGCCTTTTTTGTTGTGCAAAATGAGTAAACACGGTAAAAAAACACAAAAAATATACTTATCAAATTTGATTGTATATATAAAATAACCAATTTTACGGCGTTTTTGCGTATAAAACATTGCATTATGTTTACAAAGCCGTCACGTAAAAACAATAAGGATATTATATAATCATATATGGGGGCGGCGCTTTCGCAAGGCGTGCCGCGGCCCAATTTTTCACAGAAGGAAGAGACAACATGAGCGACGAATTGATTCTTGAGCTGAGGGGGATCACAAAGATCTTTCCCGGCGTCAAAGCCCTGAACGGCGTTTCGTTCGGGCTGAGGCGCGGCGAGGTCCACGCTCTGATGGGCGAGAACGGCGCCGGCAAATCGACCTTCATCAAGGTCATCACGGGTGTTTTCCCGCCTGAGGAGGGCCAGATCTTTCTCGACGGCGAGGAGGTAAGGTTCAAGGGCACGCGCGATTCGCTTGCAAAGGGTATCGCGGCTGTCTACCAGCACCCGACCACCTACCCGGACCTGTCCGTGACTGAGAACATCTTCATGGGTCACCAGATCAAAAAAGGACCCGTCATGGACTGGAAAAGCATGCACAAAAAAGCGGCGGAGCTGCTCGGCAGACTCAACGCGGATTTCGATCCCCACGCGGAAATGGGCACGCTCAGCGTCGCTCAGCAGCAGATGGTCGAGATAGCGAAAGCGCTCTCGACC
>JAFZRM010000048.1 GCA_017619885.1 Clostridia bacterium
GGTCTCGACTTTCGCGGTCGTTTCAGCGGGAGTGATCACTGCGAGTTTAGTCTCATGAGCAGCGGAAGTAGCGCCTTCGGGCAGGAACAGAAGGATTATGTCGTAAGAACCGACGTCCCACGTTACAACACCGTCAGTGCAGGTACGGCCGGTACCGACAACGTTGCTGCCGTCCATCTGGACGTAAGCGATCGTGGCGTTGCAGTAAGCTCTGCTCTGCTTATCCTTCGGGCTGAAGGAGGTGAGGTCTTCGAGGTCTTCGTTCTCGTCAAGATCGGCGTATCTGTCGGGAGTTGCGATGAGTTCCCACGGGATCACGCACTCGAGCGTCCAACCTATTATGTTGTCGCCGTCCTTGATGAAGGTGTAGTAGCCTTCATATCCTTCTTCGGTGTCGACCATCGTACCGTCGTCAGCCTGAGTCTGCCAGTTATGCTTCATCATGTTGGCTTTGCCGGCGTCGAGCATGTTGCCGCTTTCATCTTCGGTCAGCTCCGGACCGATCGAGAAGAACAGACCGGCATAATCGTCGCAGATAAGTCCGCCCGGGTTAAGAGCGATCTGGAAACGGGTGTTTACGCCGCCGGGAGCCGCAAGACCGTTTGCGATGAGCTCATCGGAAACAACGGCTGCCATGTAAAGGCCTTTGTCGCCCCAGGTGTAGTAGTAGTCGATGGGACCAGTGAAATCGTTGGCGACCCAACCAACCATGTTGGTCTCGTTAAGAGCGATCTTGTTGGTCTCGGACCATTCGCCCTTGTCGATGATACCGTCGAGTTTCAGGTTCTCACCGGTGGTGTACGGTACGTCGATAAAGCCGTTGTCACCGGGTCTTACGTACTCGATGTCATCAGCTGAAACGACGGCCGGGATCAGAGAAGCGACCATAACGGCCACGACAATGATCGATATGAGTTTTTTCATTCTTTTGCCTCCGTTTAAGAAATTTTGATCTATCACGGCGGGATCATATCCCGCTGTTATATAAAGATTATACACTTTTATTTCTGTTTTGTCAAGACTGTTTTTGAGATTTTTAGTTTCTGCGCCGCAAAAAAGGGTCGATTTACGTCAAAACACGCGGTTTAACTGCGGTTCCGGTCAGAACGCGCTGATGGATTCTATCATATCAAGGAAGTTGTCGAGCTCCTGATCCGAGGCGTCGTCCGTCACGGCGTAGACGTATTCGAAGTATTTTCCGAGCATCGTATAGCCGACCGTTAAAGAACCGGAAGCCTTTCCGCCGTTGTAAGTACAGCTGAAATTGATTATGCGATACTGCATTTTAGAGCTGGTCCTCTGCTCCGCTTTGCCGACTTTTTTGACGTTCTGGATCTTATCGGTAGAAAGCTCCGCGATCATTCCGAGCATCTCGGAGTCTATTGCCTCGTTTGACAGATCCGACGGCGTGAATTTCGACGAGTTCGGCATACTCATAGCGAAAACGCAGTGAGAAGACGAGGTGACGAGCGCGTAATATTTCAGATAATCGGTGTTGATTGACGGCTCGTTGTTTTCATCGTATGAAACGACGTCGGGCGCCGATTCGGGGTTCGGATAAAACTTTGTCGTCATGTTTCCCGGGAGCATTACGCTCATACGGCCGTATGAGAGATAGGCGGCGGGAAGCAGGAACGCGTTGTTTTTGTAGATGTTTGCGTATATGTCGAATTCAAACGACAAAGCGCTGACAATCTCGTCGGCGTCTTCTTCTCCGTGCTCGTATTCATATTTTACCGTGTACAGCATACGCTTCGTCGAGGCGTAGATATAATAAGCCGGCTTTTCGTACGGCGCGCAGTTTCTCTTGTCGTACGCGAAGCTGTTGTCCGACAGCGGTATGATGCTGTTCTTGTCCGGACAGTATATCGCGGCGAACTGGCCGATCTGCTCGGCTTTTTTATAAACGATATCGACGGTGATCTGCCTTCCGTCCTCGCGCTCGAACTGTATTTTGTACTCGTCTCCGTTTTCCTCGGACGGTATCTCCTTTATCTGTGAGAACTGAGAAGGATAAGTCAGCGTGAAGTGATAATCCGCGTTCTCGTACGTCAGGATCTTTGGTTCATCGCCGCGTATCCTTTTCAATCTGTCGCACGATGACAGTATCGGCAGTATCATTAAGACTGCGAGAGTCACCGCCGCAAATTTTCTGAAGTTCATCTTGATTCCCCTCTTATTTGCATTCATACCAGGTATCGCCGTCCGTGACTTCGACGGAAAGCTTTACGGGAAGGTTGACTGCGTCTTCCATTTTCGACCGGAGCAGTTCTCTTATTGCGTCCGTGTCCTGACGGCGCGCCTCGATTATCAGCTCGTCGTGCACCTGAAGGATCAGATGCGCGTCGTATCCGCTTTCTTTCAGCGCCTTTTCCGTGTTCACCATCGCGATCTTTATTATATCCGCGGCGGTCCCCTGGATCGGGCTGTTCATCGCCACGCGCTCGCCGAACGCCTGCTCGGGCTTCTTGGCGGATGAAAGCTCCGGTATATATCTGCGCCTGCCGAGCAGCGTCTGAACGTATCCTTTTTTCTTCGCTTCGGCTTTGATACCGTCAAGGTACGCGCTGACGCCCGGATAAGCGGCGAGATAATCCGATATATATTTCTCGGCGGCTTTGACGCTGACGTGGATATCCTGCGACAGCGAGAACGCGCCGATGCCGTAAACTATGCCGAAATTGACGGCTTTTGCTCGTTTCCTCATTTCAGGCGTCACGAAGTCGACCGGAGTGCGGAACACCTGCGACGCGGTCATCGTGTGAATATCAGTGCCGTTTCTGAAAGCTTCGAGCATGTTTTCATCGCCCGATATCGCCGCGAGCAGACGCAGCTCGATCTGCGAGTAGTCAGCGTCGACGAGGACGTAATCCTCTGATCTCGGAATGAAAAATTTGCGCAGCTCCCTGCCTAGCTCGGTCCTTATCGGTATGTTCTGCAGATTCGGCTCTTTTGACGACAGTCTTCCGGTCGCCGTCACGGTCTGATTGAAGCTCGTGTGGATTATGCCGTTTTCGTCACACACGCCGAGCATGCCGTCGACGTACGTGCCTATCAGCTTAGTAACGGCTCTGTATTCGAGTATATCGTCGATAACGGGCGAGACGGCGCGCAGCTTTTCAAGCACTTCCGCGTTCGTTGAATAACCGGTTTTCGTCTTTTTGCCGGACGGCAGCTTAAGCACTTCGAACAGTATATGTCCGAGCTGCTTCGGCGAGTTTATATTGAACTCCTCGCCGCACTGCATATATATGCGGTCTTTGATCGCCTCAAGTCTCTGATCGAGTTTTTTTCCGAATTCGGCGAGGCCTTTCGTGTCGATCCTGAAGCCGCGCTTTTCCATTTCGTACAGCACCCGGCAGAGCGGCAGCTCGACGTCGTAATATAGCGAATGTACGCCCTCGTCTTCGATCTTTGCGGAAAGGATATCTTTCAGTTTGAAAAGCTGCTCGCAGACGCGACTGCCGCGTGAAACAATACTATCGGCGTCTTCTTCGCGCATATCCGTCTGTCCCTGCCCGAGATAACGCAGCGCGAGCTTTTCCGGCGAGTAATCACCGTCGCCCGAATTGACGAGATACGCGGCGACTGAAACGTCGAATTCGGCGTTTATGCCGGGATCGGCGTAGAATTCGGCTTTTGAGTCGTGTACGATGAATCTGTTATCGCAGAGAAACTGTGAAATATCAACGTCAGGGCTTAACGCAAATCCGTTTTCTCCGTCGTACAGATAGATCATATCGTCGCGGTAAAGCGAATAAACGTCGCCTTTCGAGTCAGGTAATTTATCGACTTTACTAAACTTTACACACTCGACTTTCTGAGCGTCCTCTTCAAGCCCGAAACGCTTGATAAACGCGGAAAACTCGAGCTCTGTAAACAGATCGTACAGCTCTTTTCTGTCCTCGGCCTTCTGCGACAGTTCCGTCATTCCGTAGCCGAGCGGGACGGTCTTGCATATCGTCGCGAGCACCTTAGACATCTCGGCGCTCTCTTTGCCGGCGATCAGCTTTTCCTTTGAGGAATTGCCTACGGGCGCGGCGTCGATGTGTTCGTAAAGATTCTCTATATTTTTGTATTCGGCGATCAGCTTCATCGCCGTCTTTTCGCCGATCCCGGGCACGCCGGGGATGTTGTCAGAGGAGTCGCCCATCAGCGCTTTCGCGTCGACGTATTCCGACGGCTCGATGCCGTATTTTTCATAAAACGCGTCTCTGTCGAATTCTTTCGTCTCTCCGGTCGACACGAGAAGCACGCTGACGTTGTCGCCGATAAGCTGAAGCGAATCGCGGTCGCCGGTCAGTATATAAACGTGCAGATCGTCGCCAGACATAGCCGACAGCGTGCCTAAGATATCGTCGGCTTCGTAGCCTTCTACGCTGCTGACGGTTATTCCCATCGCGTCAAGTACGCGCTTTGCGTACGGCAGCTGTTCGGCGAGCTCTTCGGGCATTCCTTTTCTCGTCGCCTTGTAGCCGTCGAACATTTTATGTCTGAACGTGGGCGCCTTCAGGTCGAAAGCGGCGACGCACGCGTCGGGAGAATACTGCTGCATCTGCGACGTTATGATATTTATCATACCGTAAACGGCGTGCGTATAAAGACCGTTCTTGTTCGTAAGCGGTCTTATTCCGTAATAAGCGCGGTTGATTATGCTGTTTCCGTCGATTGCAAGCAGTTTTTTCATGATCTCATAAACTCTTCCGCCTCGGCGCGCGTCGGCATCGACGACGCGGCTCCCGGTCTTGTAACGGACAGGCTAGCGAACGCGCCGGCAAAGATCATCGCGTCTTTCATGCACATCCCCTCGGCGAGCGCCGTGCAGAGCGCGCCGTTGTA
>JAFZRM010000049.1 GCA_017619885.1 Clostridia bacterium
GTATCCCGCAATCGAGCCGGTCGGCGAGCATCGCCGACGGCGTTCCGTCGTCTCGCACGCCGGCGCCGAGGATAAGGATGCAGTCGTATTTTTCCCCGTCAGCCTGTTTATCTATCAGCCCGCTCCCGCGCGACACCATGACGGCGTTTATCACCGCCGTCGCGATAACGCCGCATAACACGATCGCCGCAATGACTATGACGACGGTTATAAGCGTCTTTTTTCTGTTTTTCATCCCGGAAATCCCTCCGTTTTTTCTGCCGTTATCCAAAAGTTTTCAAAAATGTCTTTAAATATGCGCGCTATTGTGATACAATGTATTCCGTATAAGATTATAATCGCGGCAGAATGCCTTTTCAAGCGTGTTTTTGAAAACTTTTTGCCGCCCGACATATTCGATCCGCGCATCGCGCGGGAAAGGAACAAATATGCCCGTAAAAAAACCACGCCTGCTGCTTCCCGCGGGCTCGCCGGAATGCTTCGAGGCGGCGCTCGCCGCCGGCGCCGATGAGATATACGCCGGAGGCAAGAACTTCAACGCGCGTCTCGGCGCCGAGAATTTCGAGCAGGACAAGCTCGCCGAAGCGATAAGAAAAGCGCATTTCTTCGGCGTCGACGTTTTCGTCACGATGAACACGCTGCTGCTCGACCGCGAGCTGCCCGAGGCGCTGCGATTCGCCGAATTCCTGTACAAAAACGACGTCGACGCGCTGATCGTCACCGACCCGGGATTTGCCGCAGCGGCGGCGAAGCGTTTCCCCGGTCTGCGCCTGCACGCGAGCACGCAGTGCTCCGTACATAACGCCGCCGGCGCGCGCCTTATGGCGTCGCGCGGCTTTGCCAGAGTCGTTTTGGCGCGCGAGTGCAGCGCGGACGACACCGACAGGATAATCGCGGATTTTCCCGATATAGAATACGAGACGTTCGTGCACGGCGCGCTCTGCGTCTGCACGTCCGGCATGTGTGAATACTCGGCGTATATGGGCGGCAGGAGCGGAAACAGAGGCGAATGCGCCCAGCCGTGCCGTCTGCCGGACGAAGGCGGCGTTTGCAGGTTTTCTCTCAAGGACAACTGTCTCGCCGGGCATATGGAGCGCATCTGCGCGTCCGGCGTGACGAGCCTGAAGGTCGAGGGCAGGATGAAATCGCCCGAATACGTCTACGGCGTCGGTACGATATACAGACGGCTGATAGACGAGGGCCGCGACGCGACGCCCGGGGAGATCGGGGAGCTTTCCCGCATCTTCAGCCGCAGCGGCTTCACCGACGCGTATTACACGGGCACGCCCGGCGCCTCTATGCTCGGCGTCCGCACCGATAACGACAAGAGGGAGACCGAGGCCGCGGAGGCGGAGATAAAACAGCGGCTCAACCGCGACAGACGCCGCATACCGGTGTCCGTCCGCGCCGCGATCCGCGCCGGCACCGTGTCGGAGCTCTCGCTTTCCGCGAGAGACGAGACGGTCACCGTTTACGGCGAGATCCCGGCGACCGCGAAGACGAGCCCGCTGACGAAAGAGGACGTTGTCAAAAACGTCTGCCGTTTCGGCAACACGCCGTTCTCGGTCGATCCCGCGTCGTTTTCGCTCACGCTCGAAGAAGGGCTGTCGCTGCCGGTATCGTCGATCAATTCGCTGCGCCGCACGGCGTCGGAGCGGCTTGAGGCCGCGATAACCGTGACGCGCCACCCGGGCAGGGTACCGGACGACTCGCCCGAAAAGGCGGAGACGCCGCACCCGGACCGCGACGGCAGCTTCAGAATAGTCCACTTCGTCCGCGGCAGCGGCATACCGCCGCGCAGCTGTCTTGGCCAGTTCAGCCACGTTTATCTGCCCATCGACGAATATCTCAACTCGCCGATGACCGTGCGCGACGTGACGGACGGCGTCGAGCTGCCGCCGGTCGTGATGATGCACGAATATACGCTGCTCGAGGAGATGCTGATCCGAGTCAAGCTCTGCGGAGTCAAAAACGTGATCGTGTCAAACGTCGGCACATTGCGCCTCGCGCTCAAATACGGCTTCAACGTCGGCGGCGGGCTTTACCTCAACGTTTACAACGCGAAGACCGCCGCGGTGCTCGCCGCGGAGGGACTGTCTTCGCTGATACTTTCACCCGAGCTCAATGTCGCTCAGATGAGGGCGATCGCGTCGGTCTCGCCCGTGCGCACCGGCGCCGCCGTATACGGCAAGCTGCCGGAAATGGTGCTTGAAAAGTGTATGATACGCGATATGACCGGCACGGAATCGCCGCTGCGCAAATGCGAGGCGTGCGGCGACGGTCAGTTCAGATACTTCACCGACAGGACGGGCGAACAGGTCCCCGTCTGCCGCGAATTCATACACAGAAACGTCGTTTACAACCCCGTGCCCGTCTATATGGCGGACAAGATAGACGCCGTGTCGGGCGGAGCCGTCGGAGATCTGCATTTCTTCTTCACCGACGAGACGGCGGAGCAGGCGGCGCAGATAATAGAGGCTTACAACAACAGGACCGCGCATCCGGGAAGGATAAAGAGAATGTGATGAAGATCAGAGTCAAAAAACTGAGAGAGGGCGCGAGACTGCCGTGCAGTCAGACGGCGCTGTCCGCCGCGGCGGATCTTTACGCGTGCCTTGACGCGCCGCTGACGGTCTATCCGGGTCAGCGCGCGAAGATCCCGACCGGGATTGCGATTGAATATGAGGACGAAAACGTCGCGGCGGTGATCTGCTCGCGAAGCGGTCTGTCCGCGAAGCACGGCATCTCGCTGACGAACGGCATCGGGCTTATCGACCCGGATTACCGCGGAGAGCTGCTCGTCTCGGTCGTGAACCTGTCGGACGTGCCGTATACGTTCGGCGACGGCGACAGGATAGCGCAGCTTTTGCTTTTGCCGATCGTGCGCGGCGAGTTTGAGGAGGCGGAGAGCCTCGGACAGACGGAGCGCGGAGAAGGCGGATTCGGTTCTACCGGGAGGGCGTGACGTGGAAAAGATAATACTTGCGTCAAAGTCTCCGAGACGAAGCGAGATACTTAAATGCGCCGGAATTCCTTTCGAGGTTTTCAGCGCCGACGCCGACGAGACGGCGGTCAAAGGAGTCACCGCGGCGGAGCTGACGATGGGTCTCGCCTCGCGCAAGCTGCGCGCCGTGTGCGAGCTGATCGGCGACGAAAGACTCATACTCGCCGCGGACACGCTCGTCTGCCGCAACGGCGAGGTGTTCGGCAAGCCGAAGGACGAGGCGGACGCGGAGCGCATGCTCACGCTGCTCTCCGACGGCTGGCACGAGGTCTACACCGGCATCGCGATGCAGAAAAACGGAAAGCTCGTCATCGACTACGACGTCACGCACGTCAGGATGAGAAAAATGGGCAAAGCGGAGATAAAAGCGTACGTGGCGTCGGGCGAACCTATGGACAAAGCCGGCGCGTACGCGGTACAGGAGCTCGGCAGCGTGTTCGTGCAGCGGCTCGACGGAAGCTTCCACAACGTCGTGGGACTGCCGATCTGCCTCGTCTGCACGCATCTGTACGATGATTTCGGAATAAGCGTTTTGGAGTAAGGTATGGACAGAAAAACAGGGATAGATCTCGGCACGTCGCATCTGCGGCTCTGCGTCAAGGGGCGCGGGCTCGTATACGACGAACCGACCGCCGCGGCGTTCAATACCGACGGCGAGCTGACCGACCACGGCGGCAGAGCTTACCGCATGCTCGGCAAGGACCCGCCGGGCAGAGACGTCGTCAGACCTTTATCGGGCGGAGTAATCTCGAATTTCGAGGACTGCGTCGAGCTTTTGTCCGCGGTCATGACGAAGACCGGCGTGCGCGGCATCCTGTCGCGCCCGAAAACGGCGATCTCGGTGCCGTACGGTATAACCGAGGTCGAATGCAACGCGTTCGAGAACGTCTGCGTCGCCGCGTCCGGCGGTCACGACGTTTTCATGCTGATAAAACAGCCGATGGCGGCGGCGATAGGCTGCGGCGTCGACGTGCTCGGCACGCGCGGCAGACTCATCTGCGATATCGGCGGCGGCAATATACAGACGTCCGTCATACTTTATAAAGGCATCGTCGCCGCGGGCATGGCGCGCGTCGGCGGCGATCAGCTCGACGAGGGTATCGTCCGCTATGTCAAGGATTCGTACAATGTGGCGATAGGAAGACGCACCGCGGAGAACATAAAAATACAGATAGGCAGCGCCCACAGGCTCACGGAGCATGGCGATCTCGCCGTCAGCGGCAGGAACCTGCTGACCGGTCAGGTCGTGCGCGCGCTGCTTCGCTCGTCCGAGATACGCGAGGCGATGTCCCCCGTGCTCGAGACGCTGACGGATCAGATCAAAAGCGTGCTTGAAAAGATACCGCCGCAGCTGTCAGCGGACGTATACGAGTCCGGGATGACGCTGTGCGGCGGCACGGCTAATCTGCCGGGCATAGATCTCATGCTTCAGGAAAAACTCGGCATGACGGTAAAGGTGACGGAGTCGCCGGAGCTCGCCGTCATACGCGGAACGGAAAAGATACTCGGCGCCGCGGGCGAACTGCTCGAGGTCGTGTCTGCGGGCGAGGATTATCAGTAAAGGACTGCTGCGGAGCGGGATATGAAATTTTTCAAAAGCAAATTCTTTATAATAACGCTCATCGTCGCGGTATCCGTCGCGGCTGTTTTCACCGCGATGAGCCTGCTCGGATATTCGTCGCTCGTCAAATCGGCGCTTCATTACATAACGCTGCCGGCGCAGAAGCTCGCCGATACGGTCGGCAGGGCGGTCGACGGCTACACGGCGTATTTTTCCGAGGTCGAGCGCATAAAGCGCGAGAACGAAGAACTGCGGGCGCAGATAGACGAAATGCTCGACGAGGTCCAGTCCGCGAAGGCGGTGCGGGAGGAGAACGAGGAGCTGCGCCGGATGCTCGAGGTAAAGCAGGAGCATCTCGATTATAAATTCGAGCCGGTCGACGTGATCGGACGCGAGGACGGCAACTACATGACCGTCTTCACGCTCGGCAAGGGCAAAAAGAACGGGATCGAACGCGACATGCCGATAATCGCCTCGAACAACGGGCTGATCGGCAGGATAACCGACGCCGGCGAGACGTGGGCGAAGGCCGATTCGATCATTGATATGGGCTCGTCTGTCGGCGCGTTCGTCGAGCGCAGCCGTGCCTCCGGCATCGTCGTGGGCGAATACGAGCTCGGACTCAAAGGGCTCTGCAAGCTATCGTATCTGCAGAGCGACGCCGATATCGAGGTCGGAGACAGAATACTGACGTCCGGCGTCGGCTCCGTCTATCCGAGAGGGCTGATCATCGGCACGGTGACTGAAGTGAAGTACGACGAGGGCCTGCGCACGAAATACGCGATAATCAAACCCTACGCGCAGATCTCCGGTCTGTCGTCGGTCATGGTGGTGACGTCGTTCGAAAAATACGTTGAGGAATAGGCGATGAAGATCAGAGCGGTAAACGTTATCAGACCGGCGCTGACGGCTGTATATACCGTCGCTGCGGTGCTTTTGCAGTGCAGCGTTTTTCCGCATATCCGTTTTCTCGGCGCGATACCCGAGATAACGCTGTGCGTGATCGTCTGTGACAGCTGCTTTGAAAACGAGAAATTCAGCTGCATCCTCGCCGTCTGCGCGGGCTTCCTGCTCGATACGCTCGGCGGCGACGGCCTGACGCTCTCACCGCTTTTCTTCCTTTTAGCCGCAGCGTTTTCGATATTCCTGTCGCGGCGCGTGTATTTCAACAAAGCGCTGCCGGCTGCCGCGTCGGGGCTTGCGGCGCTGCTCACCGGAGCGGCGAAGACCGCGGTGATACTGTCGCTTCGCGGCGCTCCGTTCGGATCGGCGGTGATAAATTCGGCGATGCCGCAGTTTCTGTACGGCGTAATAGTATTCGTACCGGTGTTCCTTCTGACGCTGCTGCATCACCGCATTTTCAAAGACAAAGAACGTGAGGGAAGGAGGCCCTGACATGACGGGAACGTCAAAAAAGAGAAAATTCAATTTCAGGGCGCTGCCCCTTTACATAATATTCACGGCGGCGATCCTGTTCTTCATAGTCAAACTCGTCAATATACAGATAACGGGGACCGACAGATACATAAAGACGATGGCGCTGACGCGCGAACGCGAGGTCGCGGTGCAGTCTCTGCGCGGCGAGATTTTCGACCGCAACGGCACGCCGCTCGTCAAAAACGAGTATACCGAGGACGTGATGCTCGACTATCAGTCGCTGCCGACCGATCAGACGGAGCTGAACGAGACGCTTAGCCGTATCGCGGCGGTGATAACTCAGAGCGGCAGACAGGTGAACACCGTCATGCCGGTGACCGGAGTCTATCCGCATATCGCGTACGATAACGAAGAGCTGTCGACTCAGACGGCGAAAAACAGGATGTACAGATTCCTGCTGTACCACAACATCAGATCCGACGTCGGGTGCCTTGAACTGTACGAGCAGCTGCTCGAGGATTTCGGACTGCTCGACGGGGAAGGCGAGCATATATACGACCCCGACACGGAGGACGTGATAGTGCGGCTGAGATACAGCCTCGACTCGACCGACTTCGCGCCGGACAACCCTTATAAGATAGTCGGTGACACGGACCTGAAGCTCGCGACGGCGGTGCTCGAATCTGGCTGCAGGGGCGTTTACATAAAGAAGAATTACACGCGCGTCATCTGCGTGCCCGGCGTCGGATCGAACGTCATCGGCCGCGTCGGCAAGATACCGGCGGACAGAGTCGGCGAATACCTGGCGAAGGGTTATTCTTACGACGCTGTCGTCGGGCTCAGCGGCGCGGAGGCGGCGTTCGAGGATATCCTCCGGGGCGAGGACGGCGTGACCGTCTACGTCGAGGACACGTACGGCAACGTGATAAGCTCGTACGTCAAAAAAGAGCCGGTGCCCGGCAAAAACATTTATCTTACGATAGATATAGAACTTCAGGCCGAGGCGGAGCGCGTGCTCGGCGAGCAGATCAGAAAGGTCGCCGCCGCGGGCAGGGCTTCGGGGATGGAGGACAACGGCGAAAAAGCCGACAGCGGCGCGCTGACCGTGCTTTCCGCAAAGACGGGGCAGGTGCTCGCGCTTGCGTCGTATCCGACGTACGATCTCAGTACTTTCTCGGAGGATTACGCCTCGCTTGCCGCCGATCCGGCAAAGCCGCTGTTCGACAGATGCCTGTCCGGTACGTATCAGCCCGGTTCGACGTTCAAACTCGCGACGACGATCGCAGCACTGATGAGCGGTACGATCACAACGGATACGAGGATCTACGACTCGTGGAAATATACGTATTACAGCGACTACCAGCCCACGTGCTGGAGAGCCGGCGGTCACGGCGAGCTCGATCTGATCGACGCGATAGGCGTCTCCTGCAACTACTATTTCTACGAGGTCGGCAGGCTGACCGGCATCGAGACGATGAACAGATACTGCCGCATGCTCGGGCTCGGCGATTATACCGGCGTCGAGCTGCCGGAGAACAAGGGCGTGCTCGCAAGCCCCGAATACAAAGAGTCGATGAACAAGACCTGGGTGCCGGGCGACACGCTTCAGGCGGCGATCGGCCAGTCCGACAACAGCTTCAACCCGCTGCAGCTCAGCTCCTATATCGCCGCCGCCGTCAACGGCGGGACGAGATACAAGGCGACGGTGCTGCTTAAGACCTGCAACTATTCGGGCGGGGAAGAGCAGTTCAACGCGCCGCAGGTGCTCGGCACGGCGGAGATAAGCCAGACGGCGGTCAGCGCCGTAAAACGCGGTATGAAGCGCTCGAAGGAGCTCACGTCAACCACGAAATATTATCAGTTCCCGATCGGATCGAAGACCGGTACCGCGCAGACGAGCAAAACGAACAACAACGCCGTGCTCGTGGCTTTCGCGCCGTACGACGATCCCGAGATAACGCTGTCCTGCGTGATAGAGAACGGCGCAAGCGGCGTCAACGCCGCCGCGCCCGTGCTCAATACTATCTCGTACTACTTCGGTCTCGACGCGAACGGAAATCCGCTTCCCGAAAACAAAGACTGACGCGCACGGGCACGTAAAAGGCGGTACACTTCATAAGGAAGTGTACCGCAGCTAAATTCGCTACGCGAGCTGAATTCAGCTCTGCTGAGCTTAAAGGCGAATTTAATTTAGCTGAAAACCACAGGTTTTCAATTTAGCTGAAACCGTCAGGTTTCAATTTAGCTGCGAGCGTAAGCGAGCAATTTAGCTTAACAGTTTATTATACGCATTTTATTATAGAAAACTGATAATGAAAAACCCACCTTGACGCTTTCTTCAACCGAAAGATATCAAAGTGGGTTTATTTATATGGATTTTTTTGCGCCGTTCCCGCGGTTTATCCGATCTTTATCGAATCTATGACCGCATTGAACTGCCGCTCGTATTTGTCGGAGGTGCGCGCGAACGATATCATTATATCGCCGGCGTCAGCCTCGATTATTACTACCGTCGCGAACGTCGCGGCGTCGCCGGCCACGAGCGTGAAATCGCCTCTTTTCGCGTTTTTGCCGTCGATTTCGTACTCTTTCCAGTTCGTGCAGGACGCGTCCGTGAAGCCCTGGTTCTTATACAGCGCGACGAAATCCGCGGCTCCGAGACCGTGGATCGTCTTGCCGGCGTCCGTCGCGAAGTTGAATACGTCGGACTCCGAGTCGGGACCTTTCGCGGTGGGTACGCCGTCCGGCTCGTAGATCGAGAAGCCCTTCGGCAAGGTCACGGTCACGCCGTTGTACGTGTACGGCTCGCCCGCCGCGACGCCGCCGTAATAGATCACGCGCGAGGGGTTGGAAACGTACTTGAACAGCTCGATCACGTCCAGGTTGTCGACGCTGCCGTCGCCGTTGCAGTCGCACGCCGCGGGGTCGAGCGGATCGACCTTGCCGCCGCTGACGTACTTGAACAGCGCGACGACGTCCTGGTTGTCGGTGCTGCCGTCACGGTTGATGTCGCCGGCCATACCCTTCGGTCCCTGCTCGATCATGTTGCCGACCGCGATGCGGATCTGCGTGAAAAGATCTATATCGGACTTGAAGTTTCCGAGAGAAGTCGTCACCTGCTTGATCAGCAGATCGGACGTGCCCTCGCCGAATCTCTCGTCGAGCAGTACGAAGTAATCGTAATCCTCGATGCCGTCCCTGATCTGTTCGAGCCTTATCGACTCGACGGCTTCGTGCATTCTGCCGATCTTGCCGCCGTGATACACAAGCACGCCGTTGCCGTATACCGTGTAGGGAGTGAAACTGTCGGTGCTGACCTCTTTCTTCTTATCCCAGCCCCACGTTCCGTCCGACGCCTTCTGATACCAGTCGTTGACGGAGTAGTACAGGAAGCCGTCGACGTTGTAGAGCTTCTGCTGCCAGAAGAGTATGCGATGATCGACCGCCGGGTCGCTTATCGAAAGAGTTATCTCGGGATAATGCGGATAACGCGTCACGTACCACCAGACCTCGTTGCCTTTCGCCTGCTCGGCCGCCATCCTCTCCGGGAACGTGCCGAGATTTTCTTCAAGTCTCTTGTAGCAGCGGTACGTGAGCAGCGGGTTCGCCTGCTTGTCGGCGTACGTGTTGAAGAAGAACGTGTGCGGGCACCAGATATTCACGTAGCCCTTCACGTATTCGAACGCGTCGAGCTTGTATTCTCTGTCGTACAGGCTGTTCCAGTGCATCGGGGTTATGAGCTTGTAATTGCTGCCCCAGATCGATTTGATGAGATTCGCATGGTTTCTGACCTTGTCGAGCGCGTTTTTGTCCATCGGCTCGTCGACCGTGTAGAAGTACGCTTTTTCAAGCCATTCGTCCTTTACAGACAGGAAATTGTAGGCTCTCGTTATGTTGTCGTTCGTCGGCGCCTTGCTGTAGCCGATCGGGTTGAACGCCTGGACTCTCGGGTCGTCGAGATATTCCTTTATGACGCCGACTTCAAAGCTGTCGCCGCCGCCGTATTCGGCCTCTCTGACGTAAGGCAGACCGTATGCGTTCACCTTGTTTTCAAGGAGCGTGTCGTAGTAATTTTTGTACGTCAGACCGCTGTGGGCGTGATATGGCGAGTCTTGTCCGCATTTACAGCCGTTGTCGTCGCCGTAAAGCGTGCCGTTCACATTATCCATGGCGTATATCGAATACCAGCCGAGGTCCGCGAGCGTCTTGACGTTCGACGCGTCGGGCAGAGTGAAGTTCCAGACGTACGCGTAAACGTTGGCCTTCTTTATCTCTTTTCCGTCCTTGTCCTTGACGGTGAGCGTCGCCGAATACTGACCGGCGGGCGTGTCCTTCGTCGTCTTGATCTTTATCAGGAACATCTGGCTCTTGTTCGCGCTCAGACTGATCGGTTCCCGCAGCTCCGGTATCGGGTCGACGATCGACTGTCCCTCGACGTCGTCGAAGTAGTAGCCGTAGTAGATCACCGGCTTGAGCGACGCTCCGCTGTTCACGAAATCGGAGACCTCTACGGTCAGATCCTCGTACGCCTGCGACGACGCGAGGACCATCTGCGCGCACTCGGTCTCGTTCTTCGCGAGTCTCATCTGATACGTGTACTGTCCGTTGTGCGTCACGCATTCGCCGGGAGTCTTGTAGTAGGAGTGGTCGAACCACATAAGAAGCGCCGGATCCTCGTACTCGGCGGTAAGCGGTTCGTTCGGCACCTCGGGCGCCGTATCGGCAGCGTCGGCGATGAGCTTTTCCGCGAGCGCCTGCTGCGCCTCGGTCAGCGCATGCAGATCCTCGCCCGTGCCTTCAGCGGGCTTCGTGTATTCCAGAAGCTCCTCTGCGTTCTTGGCGAAGATGAGCTGATTCACGTACATCGACTCGCCCGCGCCGGAAGCGTTCTGCTCCCAGTCGAGGCGCAGTTGGCTGATCGTGCCGGACCAGCCTTTGGCGGACGACATGTTGAATACGACGTACTGCCATTCGTCGGTGTCCATCTCAAAGTTGGAGACGACGCTGTATCCGCCGGTCGGGTTTGATACGCCGCCAGACGTGCAGTAGAAGATCTCGAAAACGTTGTTCATGCAGAATTCGGATCTGCATTTGACGACGATGTATTTGACGTCGTTCGCCTGCGGCGGCGTGAGTTTCAGTACCGTCGAAACGTATTTGTTGTAATAGATCGTCGTAAAAGGATCGGTGTACGGCGATTTGGAGGTCAGCTTGAGCGAGTAGCCCGCCTCCGTGTCGTCCTCGACCACCGTCGCGGTCGTGTTGTTGGTGAATCCTATGCAGCCCTGCGTGGCAAGAGACGGATCGAAGCTAAGCTTCGACGCGTCCGTGGTCACGTTGCCGGCAGCGGTACTGACGGACGCGACGCACGCCGCCGCCATGCAGGCGATCAGGAATACGGCAAGAAATTTCTTCATTTCGTTGTCCTTTCGCGTGTTTTTTGCTTTATCCATTATAGCAAAAGCCGCCCTTTTTGTCAACAGTTTTTTTATTTATATTTGGCGGCGTGCGTACTTGACTTTTTCAAAAACATTTAGTATAATGGACCGTGAATAAAACAAGAGGGTCATATAAATGAAAAAAGTAAAAGAATATCTGAAACGGCTTTTCATAGACGGCCTGTCCGGAATGGCGACGGGTCTGTTCGCCACGCTGATCATAGGCACGATCATCGCGCAGATCGGCGCGTATATACCCGGCAAGGCCGGAGAGCTGATAACGCTCGTCGGTAAATCCGCTCAGCTCGTGATGGGCGCCGGCATCGGCGCCGGCGTCGCGCTCAAATACAAGCAGTCGCCGCTCGTAACTATTTCCGCGGCCGTCTGCGGTATGGTCGGCGCCTACGCCTCGCAGATCATAAAAGGCACGGTCATAGTCGACGGGCTCGTGAATCTCAGAGCCCCGGGCGAACCGCTCGGCGCGTTCATCGCCGCATACGTCGGCATCGAGATCGGCAGACTCGTCGCCGGCAAAAC
>JAFZRM010000050.1 GCA_017619885.1 Clostridia bacterium
CCCGCGTCTGCCAAAAGCTCCGCCTGCTTGCGTATGACCCAGGTATCGTTTCCGCTGTAATAGCCGTATATCGGCTCGTTCCAGAAATGATAGTGAGCCGTGCTCCATCGCTTGTCGTTGTAGTTGTTGACGTCGATATCGGGATATTTGTCGAGTATCTCCTGGTTGTTGACAGCGACGTAACCGTCCTCGGCGAACGTCCCGTGCCACGACGAATAGAAGATTCCGACGGTCCTGTCCTCGCGCACGTCGCCGACTTCGGCGTTGGTGAGAAGGACTCTGCCGAGCCCGTCGACTCCGACGAGCAGCCCGGGATCGATCTTTTTGACGGGGACGTTTCCGTCCTCATCCTTCTCGAGCGCGCTTATATCGAGCGCGGGATCGTACGTTTCCTCCTCCGTCGTCACCGGCTCCGTCGCCGACTCGGCCGGCGCAGTGTCAGTGACCTCCGGCGCCGCCGTGTCCGTCGTCTCCGGCGTCGTGCCGCAGCCCGCCGCGAACGGTATGCCCATGCACACGGTCAGCAGCAGAGATATTATGCTGAGTTTTTTCATTGCCTTTTCCTTTCGATCGAACTGTGTTTATTCTATCATATAAAATAAATCTTGTCAAGTCTTGACTTTATCATATTTGTCTGTTATCATATTATCATGAAACAGGAAAAGAACCCTTATCCGTATTCGGACAACAACAAAAGATACCTGACATTCGACTATTTCACGAAGCATACTTACGGCAGAAAATGCGCGAAGCTGCCGATCGACATCGGGCTCGGATGCCCGAACATCGACGGCACGCTCGGGTCGGGCGGCTGTATCTACTGCTCGGGCAGAGGCGCCGGAGATTTCGCCGCGCCGCCGACGCTTCCGGTCAAAGATCAGCTCGACGCCGCGGCTTCGCTGATCCGCGGCAAATGGGGCGACGTCGGATATATCCCGTATTTCCAGGCGCATTCGAACACTTACGGCGACCCGCGGTATCTGCGCGAAAAGTATCTTCAGGCGGCGTCATATCCCGGCGCCGTCGCAGTCAGCATCGCGACGCGCGCGGATTGTCTCCCGGACGCGGTCCTGTCGGTGATCGAAGAACTTGCCTCCGTGACCGACGTTTACGTCGAGCTCGGGCTGCAGACCGCCTCGGACCGGACCGCGGCGCTGATTAACCGCTGCATGAGCACCGAAGATTTTTTGCGCGGTTACGAGTCGCTTTCGCGGCTGCCCGTCAGGCGTTGCATACATATAATAAACGGTCTGCCCGGCGAGGACGGGACTCAGATGCTGTCGACCGCGCGCTTCTGCGCGTCGCTGCGGCCGGATATGATGAAGATACACATGCTTTATATAATCGAGGGCACCGCCGCCGCGGAAATGTACCGCGACGGGAAGATCAGTCTCCCCGACCGTGACGAATACGTCCGAATAACCGCGTCTCAGCTGACGCTTCTGCCGCCGCAGACGGTGATAGGCCGGCTGACCGGCGACGCGCCGGGCGACTCGCTTATCGCGCCGGAGTGGATCCGCAAAAAAGTGTGCGTGCTGAACGAGATAGACAAATACATGTACGAAAACAGGCTCTGGCAGGGAAAGGAATACAGATGAAAAAACTCATTTCGCTATTGCTGCTGATCGCGGCGGCTCTGCTGCTCGGCTGCGGCGCCGACACCGTGACGGAAACGGCGGACGGCACGGACGCGCCGGCAACCGCCGACACCTCTGCCGCGACGGAGGACACGACGGACGGCGCCGTGACGGAGGCGCCGGAGGAAAAGCCGCAGATGCCGGATTATTACATAGATTTCGCCGACGAGCAGAACGTATACGCCTGCTCGAACCTTTACAACGTCAACACGGAATACACGGGCGACGGCATGCTCGTGAAATTCCTGCAGTCGGGCTCTGATCCGAAATACTGCTTCGACCCGTATATGACGCTGCCGGTGCCGGAGGGGAAATTCAGTATTGACGATTATCCGTATTTCGTCATCAGCCTTTACACGTCGAAATCCGATCTGAAAGGCGATATAAGATACAAAACAGACGGGCTCAAGGACCCGAACTCGTATCCGACGTACAGGTTTTCGTACGGCGGCACGGGCGAGCGGATAATCGTGCTCGATCTGCAGAAGATGTCGAGCGTGCTTTTCGTCGCCGCCGGCGACAGCCCGACGACGGGCAACTACACGCATCTGCGCATGGATATGTTCGAAAACGACTGCAGCACCGACGACGTTTTCATAATCCACTGGTATGCGTTCTTCAAAACGAAGAAGCAGGCGAATGAATTCAAGAAAATGCCGCGCAGCGCGCCGCAGAAGACGGAGGTCCCGGATCTGTCCGCGTATTACAGAGGCGCGGAATTCGCCGAGCCGGACAACGCTTTCAAACCGAAAAAACTGCTCTACGGCTTCGAGACGGGAATATACGAGTTCCCGGTGAACAAGCTGAAGAACAACGGCTACGGCGGCATCGTCACGAACGTCAAGTTCGATATGAATTATCTGAAAGACGACGCGCAGTTCGAGAACCTGAGGAAAGCGTACGAATACGCCCACGGCGTCGGCATGCACATGTGGATATACGACGAGTATCAGTGGCCGAGCGGAAAGGCTTTCGGGCAGGTGCTCGAGGGCCACGACGAATTCGAGGCGATCGGTATCGAGCTGATCAAGGTGAAAGGGCAGGGCGATATAGATTACAGCCTGCCGTCGGGATATATAAGCATCGCCGGCGCGGACCTCGTCTCCGGCGGCAAAGCCTCGCCGCTGTCGACGGACGGGAAGACGGTGAAAGCGAAGCACGTCGGCGCTTATACGATGTACGTGTACGCGCGGCGGATCACGAACCGCGGCAAGGAGGATCCTACAGATTTTTCGACGCTGCGCGACGTCGACCTGCTCAATCCCGACGCGGTCGCGCGCTTCATACAGACGACGTACGTTAAGTATAAGGACAAGATGGGCGACGCGTTCGACGTTGTCGAGGCGTTTTTCACGGACGAGCCGCAGCTCGGCAACCGCGACGCGAAGGATTACGTCGTCTGGACCGGGAAGTTGCCGGAAAAGTTTTATGAAATGCACGGCTACGACGTGACGGCTGAGCTTTATTCGCTGTTCGACGGAGACACGGCGCACGACAAACTCGTCAGAGTCAACTTCTATCAGACCGTTGCTGAGATGTTCCGGGTCGCTTATTTCGAGCAGATCGCTGACTGGTGCGAGGCGAACGGAGTCGCGTCGTCGGGGCATCTGCTGTTTGAGGAAAACATACAGCGGCAGATCGAGACGTACGGCGGCGATTTCATGCAGATCGTCGGCACGATGACGATACCGGGCGCCGACGTGCTTCAGGTCGAGCCGGACCGGCTGATGCAGAAGGGCACGGATATCGGCAGTTTCATGGGGCTCAAATACGTAAGCTCCGCCGCGAAAAACGCGGGAAAACGGCTCGTGCACCTGGAATTCACCCCGGTCGCGGTCGACGGCGCGCCCTTCTTCTCGGATCAGCGCAAATATTCAGTCGCGGGCGCGTCGCTGACGTCGCTTTTCGGCGCGAACACTTACACGGTGATCTGCCACGACGACGCGATGTCGGCGTCCGATCTGCAGTTCTTCACGACGTACGAGGGCAGGATAAACACGCTGCTCGGATACGGTGTGACCGACACGCCGATCGCGGTGTTTTACCCGGTCGATGCGGTCAGAGCCGCGTACACGGCGACCGGCGATCACTTCAACTACAACGGCTCGGACGAGGCGGCGAAGATAAACCGCCTGATGCAGGATACGTGCTACGATATAATCAAAGCCGGACTTGATTTCACAATTCTCGACGTGCAGAGCGTCGGCGCCGCAGAGATCTTTGGCGGTAAAATGAAGGTCGGGCTCGGAGAGTATTCGGTGATCGTTATGCCGTCGGTCAGAGTCATAAGCGTTGAGGCGATGAAGAAGCTCGCAGAATTCGATCGGTCGGGCGGAGTCGTGATCTGGCTCGATTCACTGCCTGATATGTGCGACGATCAAAGGGACGCGGAGGAGTTCAGCCGCGTTATGAAGGAGTATTCGGGGAAGGTGTTCAAAGGGGTGCTGACGGACAAGCTGCTGCAGCTCTGCCCGCCGCCGATGGGCCTTTCGACGAAAAACGGCGTATACGCCGCCGAATACGTCCGCCCCGACGACGGGGTGCGCATACTGTATCTCGCAAACGCGACGAAGAGCGCAAAGTCCGTAAACGTCGAGCAGGAAGGAAAATACCTGATATACGATCCTTACGACTGCACGGTCACCGAGGCGTCCGACAAAACGTCGGTAAAGGTCCCCGGATACAGAGCTGTGCTGATAGTCAGAGACGAAGGATGAATTGTAAAGTTAAGAGCAACAGATTTTTGATAGAAAAATCTAATTAATCAACTGATATTTGAAATTCAAAAACCTTTATAGGCCTGGCGTTGATTAACGCCAGGCTTTTAGTTTATCCGAAAACCACTTGCTAGACAGGTGGTTCAAAAGAGGTTTTTGCCGCTTAAAGGAAATCTTCCTACGGAATAATGCAAGTAGTCTGGCAACTGAAAGCAGAATAAAGATAGCAGGAGTCAACATGAAGATTGACATAAACTGTATAACACCTACGATTTGGAATTGTAACTACCATGTTGTATTTGCGCCGATATTATGTGGGTAAATAATATACAGAAAATCCTCGTTTTTGCACACATATTTTGTACTAATTATACAAACTTTTCCCTCCCTCTTGACAAATCAGAAAAACAGTGTTATTATATATTCGAATAAATCCGAAAAATGAAACGGATATCAAGAAACGATTCTTAGAATTAAAATGCAAACCGCTCGTTTCGATGCTTTTCAAGGTGTGATTTATTTCTATCTGCACGCATATATTATGATATAATTCGACAATATCATCAGAACGGTGTTTTTCGGGTGCCGAAACCGTTTCCGTCAGTTTGCCGCAACACGAGAAAATGGCTCAATCATAGCAATACACCACCTCGCGTTTGATGCTTTCACACTCAGCCATACTGAAATAAACGAAACTTCGAAAGGAATCAAGTCATATGAGTGATATCAAAGAAATCTTTCCCATGCCGGAAAACGGACCCGAAAGCGAAGAAAAAACGCCGTTTGGAGACGCCGATACGATAGATCCGCCGGAGGATCTTACATTCGACGAAGAAGAGACTTCCGCCATTGCCACCGAAGAAGAGGTGGAAGAAGCAAAAGAAGAAGAAAAAGAAGAGCAGGACGGCGAAACCGCGGATCTGCTCAAAGAATACGCCTCTGCGACGGATGCGCATTTTCGGAATCTTCGCGCGCTCATAAAATACACAAAAGCGAAAGATGAAACGATCTATAAACTGAGCGGCGAACTTCAGAAATACCGCGAGGATTACTGCGCGAAGATCTTCAAGCCGATCGGCATGGCACTGATCTCCTTCAGAGAAGACTGCCGCAGATCGCTTTCGGACATTGCCAAATATAAGTACACTGCGGATGAAGTCAGCAAGTACATTAGATTTCTTGCGGACTATTATGTCGAAGCGCTTTCCACTGTCGGTATTGAAGAAAACGGCGGAGAATGGTTTTTCAACGGAAAACAGATAAGACAGACCGAAGCTGAAGACGCAGTCTTCGCAGCGCCTTTCACAGAACTGCCCGGCACAGATGAAGAAACGACTGCCGTTCCGCCCAGCGTGAAAAACGCGTCCGATCTGATCGCTTATCTGCAGGCGATCGAAGAAGAGATCAAAGCAGAGATCAGAAACAACGAGATGCTTGACAAATGTCTTAAGGCTTATATAGAATTCTCGTTTAACGTCGAAAAACAGCTTGTTAGCGTCTTCGTTTTGCCTTCTGTCCGTATAATGATAAACGTATGCGGTAAGATCAGAGCGCTTGTGAAATCGAGCACGGCGGAGATCGACGAAGACAACTGCACCGAAAAATACACACGTTGTCTCAGTTATCTCGTTAACGCCGTCGAAGATGTTTTATACAGCGGCGGCATAATGATTGATGCGGACAAGCACGACGTTTTCAACCCCAAAAAAGACCGCCCCTTAAAAACTATTCTGACGGACATTGAAGCGCTCGACAAAACAGTTGCCGTGGCGCACACCGACTGCTACTTGATGAACGACATAGTCATCTATCCGTCAAAAGTCGAAGTATATAAATTCGTACCTAAAAAATAAAATAAAAAAGGAGACAAGATTATGAGGAGAAAAATAGGTATCGACCTTGGCACCGCGTATAGCTGCGTAAGCTATGTTGACGAAATGGGAGTAACGAGGATCATCGATTCGTTAGAAGGCGATCAGACGACGCCTTCCGTCGTTTACTTCGACTCTAACGGCGAAGCAGTCGTCGGTAAAACCGCCAGAAACGAGGGAGCTCTCCATCCCGAATGCATGGTAGAGAGAGTCAAGAACTTTATGGGAGAACCGAACTATATACTCACCATCAACGGTCAGGAATATTCTCCCGCGGCTGTTTCTTCCCTTATACTCAAAAAGCTTATCGCCGACGCCGAAACTCATTTTGGAGGCGAAGAAATCGAAGGCGCGGTCATCACGTGCCCCGCGTATTTCGGAGATGCCGCGCGTGACGCGACGCGGAAAGCCGGCGAAAACGTTACCCTCAGCAACGGCGAAAAACTCAAGGTCTTACAGATCCTTGACGAACCGGTAGCCGCGGCTCTCGCGTACGGCTCATCGCGTCACGAAGACATGCAGAAAACCATCCTCGTCTACGATCTCGGCGGCGGTACTTTCGACTGCACCGTCATGACACTCAACTTTGCCGGCGACAAAAAGGACATGGAGATAATCACCACCGGCGGCGACCGTCAGCTGGGGGGCAAAGACTGGGATAGGCGTCTCACAGACTACGTCATAAACGAATTCTGCGGTATTACCGATCAGGACCCCGACGAAATGAGAAATGATCCGGAGTGCCGTCAGTGGTTTTCCGAAAAGATCGAAGCCACAAAAATGGTGCTTACGAACAAAGAAACGACCTTTCTCGTGCCTGCGTTCAACGGCGCTAAAGAAAAGATTGAGATCACCCGCGAGATATTTGAACGCGAGACGGAAGACCTTCTCAACCGTACGGTCGCTCTGGTCGACAATATGCTCGCAACAAAAGGACTCAGCATGAACGATATCGATGAGATAATACTCGTCGGCGGATCCACAAAAATGCCGCAGGTCAGGAAGAAACTCGAAGCCGAATACGGTAAGCCGATCTTGACCTTTGAACCCGACAAGGCAGTCGCCATGGGCGCTGCTCTCGTCGCAAACAGAAATGCAGGAATCACGGTCGATCCGAAATGCACAAAGAGCTACGGGCTGCTCGCACTGAACAACAACGAAGAAGTCGTCGCAAACATCATATTCAAAGATTCGCCCAAACCCGCCGTTCAGACGAGAAGATTCGGCACGGAAAAAGCAAACCAGGCGAGCATTAACCTTGAAGTCTACGAAAACAGCAGCCTCGAAAAGAATGCGACGGTTATAGAGAGCGTCAAACTCTACGAATCATGCGTAGTCGAGCTTACTGCAGGCCTGCCCGCGGGAGCTCCGATAGACATCACGTTCAACCTTGATGCGAACGGCATACTCAAGATCACAGCCGTAGACGTGACGAACAACGTAAGCGAAGATGTCATACCCGTTCGCATCGGAGGCGAAACGGATGACATCGGCATGGAAATCGTCAACGACACCTTACTGAGATAACGGACGATGCCCGGTATGAACAATGCCGGGCTGTCCCCATTTTTCACGAATCAGTTGCCTTTGTGCCGGTAATAAGACAACTCGGATCCACCTACCCGAAAGCCGGCGCAAAGGCAGGCAAATCAAGAATGATAATAATAGGCGCAAAACCGGGTATACGTTAAACCGATATTCGCGTCCGAACCGAAAGCAGCCGTAGCCAGAGGTGCAGTGCTTATCGCTGCAGAACTTTCCGAAATCACAGGGGCATAAAAGAGCGTAGAAAACGCCCCGTGAAAGTCCAGAAAAACCGACAGGACGGAATAACCGATGCATCCGTTCACTGAAAACCATAAAGGAGAATTCTTATGAAAATCAACGTTGGAATAGATTTAGGTACTACAAACTCGGTGGTCGCAACATTCAACAGAGCAAAAGGCGTCGTCGAAATACTTAAAAACGATCTTGAAAAGTCCTGCACGCCTTCCGTCGTATGTATAGAAAACGGCATCGTAACAATCGGCGAAGAAGCAAAGAATATGCAGGCTGCAGGCAATCTGAACACTGCGGCATTCTACAAGAGCATGATGGGTGAAAAAGACTATACTGTTTTTATCGACGGCAAGGAATACACGCCTGAAGATCTTTCGACTGAATTTCTCCGCGCTCTGAAAGCAAACGTGGAGCAGACCAACAACGTACAGATAGAAGGCGCGGTAATAACGGTTCCCGCTTATTTCACCGAAGCGCAGAAAACGGCAACGATAAGGGCCGGAAAACGGGCGGGATTTGAAGTGTTGAAAATAATCCACGAGCCGACAGCTGCGATCATCGCGTACGGGCTGACCGGTTCGGGTAAAAAGAACGTCATGGTATACGACCTCGGCGGCGGAACCTTCGACGTTACTATAGCTGAAGTCGACGGCTCCAAAGTTGTTCCGATTGCAACAAACGGAAATCACAATCTTGGTGGAAAAAACTGGGATAGCGCCATCAGAAAAGAGTTAATCCAAAGATTTCTCGACGAATTCGGGATAAATATTGAAAATCATCCTGAAGAATATAAAATGCTGCAGGTCAAGTGCGAAGACGTGAAAAAGCGTCTTACGAGTCTCTCCTCGACAGACGTGACGGTGCAGTGCGAGGGATACAGCGGCAAATACGAGATCACGAGAGAGCTTTTTGAAATGCAGACGTACAACTTGCTGTGCGAGACGAATCTTCTAATCGAAAAATGCTTCTCCGAAATCGGCAACGGGTTTGGCTGGCATTCGCTTGACGAAGTAGTGCTCGTCGGCGGTTCGACGAGAATGCCGCAGGTCAAGGAAATGATCCAGCGCGAGTATGGAAAATCGCCCGTGACAAAAAACATCGACGTAGATACCATAGTGGCGGCGGGCGCCGCGATGCAGGCTCAGCTCTGCACGGATGATGTGCTCGTTCTTGGGGGCGCGACCGGCGAGGTTCCGCCTGTCAGCCTTCGGGGTTCGCCAGCCTCCAGATCCGGCGGACTCGTGATCCGCGGCAGTGATATTCAGGACATCACCGCCCACAGCCTCGGGATGCTTGCACTCACGAGCGACGGAAAAAACTACGTGAACAGTATAATCATCCCGAAAAACAGCAAGCTGAATCAGAGATTCGGAAAGAGATACACGTTCTCGGGCACAACACTCGAAGTCTACGTGCTTCAGGGAGAATCGAAAGACCCTTACGATTGCGCTCTCTTATATAAATACATTATATCCGGTATGCCGGAGGGGCAGAAAAACGAATTTAGCGTCAATTTCCTCTACAACAGCAACGGTGTTGTCGAAGTCGAGGCGGAACTTGATGATGGCAGATCGCTCAAAGCCGAACAGCTGCCGGTGACGGAGTCGCTTTCCGAAATCATCTCGAGACTCGAGAAAGAGCGCGAAGAAGCTAAGAAAGCAACGAAAGACATAGAAATAATCTTCATGCTGGATACTTCGGGCAGCATGTCCGGAGATCCGATGACTCAGGCCAAACGCGCCTTAAGAGATTTCATCGAAGGGCTCGATCTGAAACGCATGAAAGTCGCGATACTCGATTTTGCCGAAAGTACGAGATGGATGTGCCACTTTACCGATTCCGAACGCGAACTTTCAAACGCGATAGATCGTTTCACCGTCGGCGGCCCCTGCGGCATTGGCACCTCGGCTAAACCCCTCAGCACTCACGGCAACGATTTCAACTCAAAAAAGGCTTCGAAAGTCATAGTGGTGCTTACGGATGGCGAATGGTTCGATCAGCCTGCCGAAGTAAAAACCGCAATTACCCTCAAATCAAACGGAGTGATCATTTACGCCGTCGGCTTCGGTAAAGCGGACGAAAAATTCCTTTCACAGATCGCGTCCGAAAAAGGTTCGAGAAAAATAGACTTGAGCAAGTTGAGTTCCACTTTCAAGGAGATCGCGTCAAGCATTGCGACTGAGATCTGATTGCGTAGCCTGTGATGAATTTCTATCCGGAAGATCTTTCAGATGTAAATACAAAATCAAAAGATAACAGAGGCGTAAAAAATGGCTGACAATTCAAAGAGAACACCGGAAGAATTGCTTTTACCGGAGTACAACTATTACTTATTTTTCAGAATATCCCCGAAAGAAACAGACGCGGCTAAGATCGAAAAGGCTATACTGCAGGAGAGGAACAAGTGGACCTCAGACTCCACCCCTGTTCAGTTACAATACAGAGACCGCTTCTTTCCCGACGTCATAGCCGTCATGGTAAAAGATCCCGCCGCCCGTGCACAAGAACTTGACGCCGCAAAACGTCTGAAATTGAAATCAGCGATTGACCTTATCGCCGCCATATGCCGCAACAAAGGCATGATATATAAGAGCGAGGTTCTCAATATAGCGAAATCCGATAGCGACTGGATCACCGTCGCTGACCTTGAAAGCAAAGTGGCGAACCTTAAGAAGCAGGGTATCAAGTATATCGATGACACCCAGTCGATCATAGATTTCACGCGTTATATCGACGTTGAGAAATGGCTGGTGACAGTAAAAAAAGCGACCATTTACGATCTTCTCGGCTGCGATAGCAACTCGAGCGTTAAAGAGATCGCCTCCGCGATATCGAGCGTGTATTCCTCTCCGAGGAAAAAGACTTCGGGGGAAGGCACCGCTACGGACATGCTCATCGGTGCTGCGAGAGTCATATTCAAGACCGAACAGTCAAAGACCGAATATGATAACTATCTTGCGTTAAAAGACAATGTCTGGCGCGAGCTTGAATTAAGACGTTCCTACGGCGTAAAAGAAATCTCGCTTGAAGAATATCTCGCTTATGCGAAAATCATCCAGACCACTCTTAAAATGGACATAGACAAAGTCGAGACATATCTCAGTGCGGGTCTAAAGTTTTTCAAGATAATAGTCGTCGGCGAGGCAGGCACGGAAATAAAAGGCAGTAAAGGCGCGACCATCAGCCTTGAAAATTGCCCTTATCCCGAATGCGGGCTGCCCTATCTCGTATATCCCGGAGCCGCACTCAAATCATGCCCGCATTGCTACAAACCGCTTGAAATCATTTGCTGGAACTGCGGCGGCAAAATGCCATACACCGCTAAGAACAAAGTCTGCCCGACCTGTAAGTGCACTTATCAGAGCAAGGCTCTGTTCGGATCGCGCATATCGGACGTTGAAAAGGCACTCAACAGTCCGAACGCGAGCGTTGCAGATCTGCGCTCCGTACTCGCGAATCTGAAAAACGCCGTACCGACCTCGACCTACGCTTCCAACACGAATGTCTACGCGGCAAAGAAGATTACCGAATACGAAAAACTCATTATGATAAAAATCAAAAAAGAAGAGGCCGACGGTGAACGCTACCGCGCGGAAGCAAGCCGCATACGTGATCTTATGAACCGTAAGTGTTATCTTCAGGCGCGCAGCTCAGCCGTAAAACTGCAGTCAGCCTTTACAAATTACAATTCTTCGGGAACTAAAGAACTTATCAGCGACATAGATAAGGTCCTCACTCAGGCGCGGGCTCACCTTAACAGCGCGAAGGCATGTGCCACGCAGAACAACGAAACCATGGCTGTTTTGTACGCGGCGAAAGTTTTAGAGATCTGCGCGGACCACAGCGAAGCTCTTCAGCTTATCCGCAAATATCCGCCGAAAGCGCCGACGACGGTACGTCATACGGTTTCCATCGGCAACGTGATCCGCATCGAATGGGATAACTCAAACGATCAGTCAACGACTTATACGGTAATCAAAAAAATCGGCTCGAAACCGGTCAGCCCTGACGACGGAACGCCCCTTGACAAGAACCTTACGATAAACTTTTATGAAGACCGCAACGTCGCCTCCGCTACGCCGTATTACTACGGCGTCTTTGCTGAACGCTGCGGCGTCTGCTCCGCCGTTACATCTACCGTCGCTCCGGCCGTCGTATTTCTCGACGTCAGCGGTGTTCGCCAGGACATCGTTGAAGGCCGCATCAGTGTAAAGTGGGACTGCCCGCATAACGTCAAGACAGTCGAAGTCTGGAAAAAGCCCGGTCCCGTGGCACCCGTAGGCGTCGAAGACGGCGTTCAGATAAAAACAGCCGATCGCGACGGTTTTACTGACGATAAATGCGATTACGAAAACAGCTATCTTATAGTTTGTGCGTACGAAATGAACGGCAGAAAGAAATATTCGCGCGGCGTAAAACGCACACTTAAAGAATACGAGTCGTTGCACAAAATAGAGAACATAAAAGTTAATCAGGTTCACAGCGGCGAATTCATCTTCAAATGTACGGGGCTCTCCGATCAGAAACTTAAATTCATATGTTCGAAAGACCGCTTGACATGCAGACTCGATACGGCCTTGCAGATGCTCGACTATAACAGCGTATGTAAGAACTGCATTGTGGTCGACCCCGTTTTCAACGCGGATCATGATGCTGAATTCTCGCTTCCTGCGGGCCAGATCTGCTGGGTATATCCCATGATTTACAACGATCAGCTGTTCATGTTGTCAGAGCCTTTACTTCTCAACAACGTCATCGGCATAAGGAACGTGACCTGCGCGGAGGAGCGCGGGACAGTTCAAATCAACGGAACGCTCTGCAAAGATGCGAAAAGGATAACCGCCGTCATTAGCAACACTGAATTCCCCACAGACGTAAACACAAAAGGCGACAAAGTCGTGGTAACAAAAGAGCAGTTTGACGCAAACGGCGGACTCACATATAAACTCAGAACAAACACGGTTAGCTATATAAGCCTGTTCGTCGAGATAGAAAAAGATGGGGCGAAAACGCTGACGCGCGCCTGCCTCGTCGGCGATAAGCCTATAGACTACCGCGAAAAAGCCGTCGTCTACTACACGGTGGATTTTAAAATATCTCCGACCAGAAAATTCACGATCTCCATAAGCTTTTCTTCCAATGTCGCAGTTACGCTGCCGTCGCTTTGCCTCGTCAAAGGTTCGCCGCGTCCGTCGTCGAAAAATACGGGTGAGCTCGTGACGGTGATTGAGCCCGGAAAACTCGCAAAACCACTGCTTTCAAAAAAGTACAGAGGAAAAGCGCAAGTTGAGTGCGGCCCGTGTCCTCCTAACACGAAATTCGCGCTTTACCTCAACGACGCGTCGATCAAATACATCCAATTGAAAGAAGTCAAAACTAAGACTTTATAGGAAGGTGAAAATATGCCGATCAATAAGCAAGTCAAAGTACTTGAAGGGCGCGAGCTTCGCTGTAAAGTACCGGCTACCGCGCAGGTCATGGAGGCGCCGTCCAAAGACAATCCGAAACCGATAAACGTCGTATTCGACGGAAAAAACGGCGACGGTCAGCCCGATCATTTCGTTCTGACAGAAAAACAGCTGAGCCAGCATCTTATGTCTCTCGGTAGCATCGGTTCGGGCAAGACGAACACCTTTGACTTGATCCTTCAGAGTATAATTCCCCAGTTGACGCCAAAAGACGTGATGATAATATTCGACACGAAGGGTGACTTTTTCAAAAAATTCTACAAGCCCGGCGATATCGTCATAAGCAACGACTCAACGGCGACCGGTAGTTCCGGTCCCGATTACTGGAACATCATAAACGAGCTTGACGATGACAGATATCTCAATGAAAACATTATTGAGATAGCAAACGCGCTTTTCGCGAATAGAATAAAACGCTCGAACGATACGTTTTTTCCTCAGGCGGCGAGAGACATCGTGACCGCGGTGCTTTTCCATTTCGTCAAAAACAAAAGCAAGATACACTCGAACAACAGGATACTTTCCGATTGCTTCAATTCTTCATCGCTTGAATGGTTTTCGGCTTTGCTCGCTTCATACAATCAGTTCTCGGCGATGAAAAGCTACATACCCGCCGACGCTCCGGGACAGGCTCTTGGCGTGCTCGCGGAGATACAGCAGACGACGCGTCAGGTGTTCGTCGGTAATTTCGCAAAAGCCGGCACACTGTCCGTGCGCAACCTCGTACGCAACAAGGGCGGAAAAAAGATATTCATCGAATACGATATCGGCGTCGGATCGATGCTTACACCCATATACAGCCTGCTTTTCGACCTTGCAATAAAAGAGGCTCTGTGCAGAGACAAAAGCGACGGAAATGTTTTCTTCGTTGTCGATGAGTTCAAACTCCTGCCGAACCTGCAGCACATAGACGACGCCGTCAACTTCGGCCGCAGTCTCGGTTTGAAATTCATGATTGGCATACAGAACACTGACCAGATTATAAACATCTACAACGAAAACATGGCGAAGAACATCTTTTCGGGCTTTCTGAATCAGTTTGCGTTCAAGGTCAGCGACTATTCGACACGAAACTACGTAAAAGAACGCGCGGGCCAGAACCGTAAATGCACTACGCTGAAAACGATCTCCGTTCAGGACAATATTGAGACGGCGAACGTCGTCGAAGATTGGGACGTCGCTAACCTTGAGCCTGGCGAAGCGATAGTGATGCTGAACGAATCCGATCCGTTCCGGTTTACATTCAATGAATTCAAAGGCAAGGGGAAATAAAAAATGGGAATATTCAATCTTATCAAAAGGGCAAGCCAGAGTTCACACATTGTCAATATAGATGCGAATCTCGGCAACGTTCTTCTTGCGGGATCTTCTCCGCGCGGTATGGAAGCTATAATGAGGAATTATGCCATAGACGCGCTGAACAAAAACTCGGCGCTGATAATCTTTCGCGACTCGAAAAACGGTTTTTCCTCATACCCGTCTATAACCACTTCGAACAGTCTGATCTACGAGATCAACAACGAAGAAGGTGCGATCTCCGATAAAGTTGATCCGTTTTCGTGCTTTTCCGACTCCGAGACGAACTCATATCTTATAGATATGTTTGATTCTTACAGCGAGATCGACAAAAGCAAGCGTATGAGCTACCAGAACTATATCGCGCTTATCAGATCACTGCTCAAAAAGCGCGGCAAATCGATGAGATTGAATGAACTTATAAATATGTCGTTTGAAGAGGTTGAGCGGCTGAACTCAATCGTTCAGATGCCGGAATCGGAGCGGAACCGCAACGAAAGGTTTTTGAACAGTTTTCTGCCGGACGTGCGCGAGCTCGAAGCGTATTTCATCTATTTTTCGGCGAATATGACAGGCGAGATACTGTCCGGGACTAAGACAATGGAAAAGATCTTTCAGAGTAAGGATATAATCGAGATCAATCTCGATTTCACGTCCAAACAGAAAGAGTCTGAGATACTTATGAGTGTTATGATCGACAACATCTGCAAACTGAACCTTGCAGCCGCGAACAAAGCTTTCGTAGCTGTAATAGCGAACGGGGTGCCGAACGACGTGCTGATCAAAACAAAATTCAACAAACTCATAAAGAATGCTCACTCATGCGGGGTCGTTTATTCAGTCGCCGACATAACGAATCTTATTGAACAGTCGAACGAATGGATCGAATACGCGGACAGTTACTTCTTTTTCAAACAGAATTCGAACAAAAACAAAGAATTCTGCTCGGAATTCTTCGGCACATACGAAAAAACGAAAGAAACGCGGATCTCCGGTACGTCTAAGCCCACGATCTGGGCGATACTGAACGGCCAGGGCAGTTCAAGCCAGCAGAACAGTAAGTCGTACACGACGGAAAAGGAGCGCGTCTATTTGCCGGACGTGTTCGCGTCTCTGCCTGAAAACCAGGCGATCTACTATTTCAAAAAAACGAACGAGCACTCACGGCTGACTGTTTTCAAATAAACAGAAAGAGAGCTTGAATCAAATCGTAACCCTAAAAAGAATATATAACGGTGGTGAATTGAAATGCTGAAATTTACATGCCCCTATTGCTACGACGAGCATCAGATCAAAGATTGCGGACTGAAATGTTCTTTCAACGTTCAAGGAAAGGCCGTTCAGACCTGCAAGCACAACGTGAAGAAGGATGCCGACGGCTGGATTCCGGAAGCGCATAAACTGAAATGTATGAAATGCACTGACGCGAGGAAGCGCGTCTACTGTAATACCGCTAACAAAGAAGTGCCGTCTGGCTGTCGGACTGGTGTAAGTTTGCCGGTCGCACTGGTAGGCGCGAAAGCCTCAGGTAAGTCGAACTATATCGCAGTTCTCGTTGACGAAATACGCAGAAAGATGACGTCCAGTTTCAACTGTACGCTCGATATCAGTTGCAGCGAAGAATCAAAGAGAATTTACGACGGTTATTATTATAATCCGTTATATCATGACTACCGTGTGCTTGAAGCTACCGATGCGGGCATAATCCCGCCGCTGATATTCCCGATAAGGTTCATGAATTCGAGCAGCAGGATAACAAAAGTCGCGACGCTCACGTTTTACGACACCGCCGGTGAAAACTTCGAAACGGACGACGCCGTTTTACAGTTCACCCGCTACATACCAAACGCAAAAGGCATAATTTTCCTGCTCGACCCGCTTCAAATCCCTTCAATCAGAAAGCAACTTAAGGACAAGATGCAGCTGCCTGAACAGAATATGGATGTGGCGGAAATATTGAGCAGAATCATACAGAACATCAGGGATGTCAAAAACATAAAAGGTAATATAAACATCCCTATCGCTCTTACCTTCTCAAAACTCGACGCGCTTGAACAATTCAACATAGTTCCGCCCGACAGCTGCCTGCGCGACGAATCGGAACATCTTGCAAAAGGCGGATTCGTCATTTCGGATTTTGAAAACACAAATATCGAAATGAGCGCGATCCTCGAAAACTGGATGGATGAAGAGATCCTGCAGATGATCAAACAGTTTTCAAAATACTCGGTTTTCGGTCTGTCGGCACTGGGAGGAATTCCGAACGGTTCAAAACTGAAAAATTCCGAAATAAAGCCGAAACGCGTACTCGATCCGCTGCTCTGGATCCTTGCGGAAAATAATTTCATAAAAAAGGTTAAATAAGGAGGAGCCCTTAATGTTAGCAAGTCAGTTTATTTATACCGCTTGCGGAAAAGAAAAAAACGGAGGTTTCAGCGTCTGGGCAAAATCTGTGGACGTCACGAAAGCTGAAGGCGACGAGATCTCCAAAATGATGTCATATAAAAGACCACCGGATCTGCCGCACGAGCCTACCGAAGAAGAACTGGAAACTCTGTTCCCGAAAAAATCAGGATATTTCAGACTCTCGTCGGGCAGATACTGTATCGCTCAGTCGAGCTACGTCGGTAGAGTCTACAGCGATCTTGACACAAGAAATGGTAACTATATAATACACGCGTTTGTGATGGACAGCCTCGACGGGCTGATACCGATGACGCTTATTGAAAGCAACCTTTTTAAAACATCGCTTACTTACGAAGAATGGCACGAAAACGACGCACCCGACGATCTGCCGAAAGTTGATGTGTCTGAATACGTGAACGGCCTGCAGAAACGCGATGTTGACGTGTTCTTCAACGACGAGAGATACGGATATCTCGAGTTGCTTTTGCAGGCGATAATAAATTCTTGCGACTCGTCAGATAAAGTCACGTTCAACGATACGATTGCAAACCTGAAATACTGGTACAAGGCGATAAGCCTGTGTCTGCCGAATTGTATTCAGGAAAAACTCACGTACTGTTCTTTCTACACCCCTTTATCGATGGTCCCGGTGACGGGCGGTCCGTCCTCGAGCAATCAGCTAGACGTCAGGATAAGAAATATTTCGCCGGCGTTATCTCCTTTCGATTTCAGCTACTCCCAGGAAGTGCAGAGCGGCAAAAATGCGTTTGATTTTGAGCGCAGAATTATAAACGACGGAATAGAGATCTCCGAATACGTAAAAACCGTCGTCGGCCTTGTTAAAAAGAATTTGTTCACTGCTTTGGGCACGGTCGACGCAATTGACAGACTGATGACAAACTGCGGATGCACGATAGACAAAGCGACGGACCTGTACAACCTGCAATCCGGCAATTTCGGTGCATTTTGCGGCGTTTCCGAACTTGTTGCCGTAATCGACAGCGCGAAGAAAATGCTGCCAGAGATGTTGCCCGACGCGGCGGACGGAATATACGGATATTGCGTTGTCTTCGACCACTGGGCGCTCTGTCCGGAAATTCTGCCCGTCTACCGCCTCGTGTACGATTATTCAAAGCGCGCCGACAAAAAATTCATTATTGAAAAATACATCAGAAATCACGCCGCTTTTGGCGTACAAGACGGCTCCGACTGCAACACTTTCGCAAGCCGAATGGAAGATTCTGCCCCGTTTCCGTGGGTGGACTTCACAGGCTTTCTGTTCGGGTCTCCCGGTTTCGAACGGTATTTCAAAACAATCGGCAAGTCGTTCAACTCGTGTTATCTCGTATACAAGTCGCTGGTCAGAGCTATTGGCGGCCTTGACGGCGATCGAAAGAAGATCGCAGCAGAATATTTTCTTGACACAATGGCGAAAGCGTTCGAGGCCGAATCGAACGAGCAGTTCGACACGCTCATACTCTGCATCGGCAAACTCGGTGAAAAGTGGGAGACGTGGATCGTAAAAAACACGATCATAAAGCTTGCCAGAAATTCCGAACGTCTGACCGACATATGTCGCCCCGCTTTCCTTCTCAATCTCTTGAAACGCCTGAACAACAGAGAGCTCGCTCTTGTTTTGCTGAAACAGACGGTTTTGGAAAACAAAGAAGACGAATGCTTCGTAGCAGAGTACGTTTCAATGTCCGATTCGGCAAGAGAAACATTCGAGCGTTACGAGGAAGCCCTGAAAACCGATCCGGAATTCGCGGTCTTCGAAGAAAACGTCGCGATGTACCGTTTCAAGATCTGCCCGAAATTGAACAGATCAGATCTCGAAAGATATTTCCATGCAGTATATGCCAAAGGCAGAGATAAAGGACTTTTCAAAGAAAAACTCTCGGAATATCTTTCGTCCGTACCCCAAGATAAGCTAATCGATGAGTGTCGCGAGATCTGCGACACGTGGTTCGCTAACCTGCACGACGATCATCCGGATCTGATCGACTGCCTATCCGATATCTGTCAACGCATCTTCCGGCTCAATTTCGATTATCTTATCACCTACGCTGATAAAAAAGGCATGTACGCGTTCAAAATATTCGTAAAAAGGCTCGGAGCAAACGGAATTACCATTCCGGACAGATTTTTCGTAATACAGCTCGGCATGGAAACGCGGCGCTTATCCGTAAAGAATTGCATTGAACATCACGGAGCAATCCAGCGTCTCGAAAACAAAGAGTATTACAGATACTTGCCGTCAAATGAACTTGATCTGTTCGTAAGTTGTTTCGCCTCCGACGTGCTGAAGATGTATCTTGCCGTTTCGGGCCTCGGCAAAAAGTTCGATGCCGTTTTCGAAGCCTGTTTCGACGTGCTCGTCGATTCGAGAAAATTTCAGGAATCGTTTATCGCCGCTCTTGATGAACTCAGCAGAAAAGAGTACGAACAGATGATGACGGATATTTTCTCGTATGCGTTCAACCTGCCGACTCACACGGCAGAGCAAATGAGACGGTTCGTTGCCGCTTATCATGAAGAGATGAAGTCCGGTAAACGTAAAAAGATGTTCGCTGCGGTCCTCGACAATGTTCCCGACGAATACAAAGCAAATGTTTCGCGCTATATCACAACGTATCAGAAAGAACATGAAACGCTGTTCGACAAGCTCTTCGGCGCTATTGGAAAAAAAGACGAAGATAAAGATGACAAATAAATCCCTCATCTTATAGCCAAACGGTGAAAGCGGAGATAACTTCGGAGTTCAGATCTGTTTCCGTTACGCAAATGTATTAATATTCTTTGTGGATCCGTTCTTGCCCCAATCGTTCTGTAAAGAGATGGAAAAGTGCGCAAAGATGTCGAGATATATGTTGATTGACAAGTCGATAGGCGCGATACTGAACAGACGCGTGAACGTGCTCGAGAATATGTACTCGATATTCGCCGCCACAATGTTGAATACCGACGTTGTGATCGTATACTCGAAATGCGATATGCTCGGCGCCGGCGAGGCGATAGGCGGAGAATCTGTTTCGGAGCGCATTAGGACCATCATGTGTTCCCGCGAATAAGAGATGAACATTGCCTGTGAAAAGCTTCTCCGGGAATAAGGAGAAGACAACTTCTTAAAAAAGTATAATCGAAACTCAACTCTATTCAGTTTTTTTGCGTACTTCACTCGGTTACAACAAAAACTTGTCGCAATTCGATCCGGACGGAATCGAAGACCACACCCTTTTAATCATTAAATAATATTTAATTAAGGAGATATAAAATATGATAGGTGATTTTTTTCTGATACTTCTGTATCTTTTTCTGGTTATCGTATTTATCGGCCTTTTTCTGGTACTTATAGGCGGTTCACTTGTCGTAGGCATCGTCGGCGGAATCGGCGTAGGGGTATTTTACGGTTTCAAAAACTACTTTTCGTCTTTGGCCGAAGAGATTAGACTGAGAAAATGAGGTATAAGCAGTAATGGAAAAACAACCGGCAAAAATGAACTATTTCTTCCGGGGCGGATACGTAGAGCTCTGGTGCACAATAAGATCGTCTTTTGAAAAACTCGGTGAAAACATCTCTGACGCCTGGGACGACGTTAGCATATATTTCTCCGATTTCTGGGACTCATTCTGGCCTTCCATCGGCGATATTATTCACTTGGAAGCCGACTGGGACGAACTTTTCGAAGCGGCGGGCTCCATTTGCAAATTCAGTTTTTCTCTCGGCAAACTGATATTAGTACTTGCGATTACCCCAGCGCTGACAATCGCTTTCTCATTGCTACATATAATGATACTATTTCCGATCATGCTGCTCGCTTATACAGCGTTTCTGCTTCTGCTCGCTGCCGACGGTATCTACTGCGGAATCAAAAAGATCTCAAGCAATTGCTCAAACCCCAACTGTCAGGATCATTTTCTGCTTCCTCACTATAAATGCCCATTCTGCGGTGCCATTCATACCCGCCTGCGCCCGAGCAGATATGGTATCTGGAAGCGCACATGCGAGTGCGGGCAGAAACTGCCCACAACATTTTTCAACGGTAGACAGAAGCTTGACGCCTTCTGTCCCAACCCCAGATGCGGTTTTCCCATAAAGGACGGCGGTATGCACAGGGATATCTGTATTCCCGTCGTTGGCGGTCCGAGTTCGGGAAAGACTTGTTTTATAAACGCAGCTATTACTCAGATCGAACGGTCGGCGAAGAAATACGGGCTTTTGTACGAATATTCCCCGTCGTCCTCCGACGACTACAAGATCAACTCTAAAAACATGAGCCGCGGCAGACTGCCTGACAAGACGAACGAAATGAGGCTTAAATACTATCAGTTTTATCTTCGCAATTCCGAAAAAGATCTGAAACATCTAATTTCGCTATGCGATATCGGTGGCGAGGTTTACTCCGACAGCGCGGCGTTGGGAGACCAGATAGGTTACAGATACGCAAACGCTTTCGTAATGGTCATAGACCCGCTTTCAATCGTGAAATTTAGAAATAGCGTACGAAAAAAATCGCTTCGCCCCGAAGCATATAATTACAGCGTCCTTTCTATCGACGAGATACTTTCGCGACTTATTGTAACGCTTGAAAATATGTACTGCATATCGTCTAAGGATATGCTGAGAACGGACGTCGCCGTCGTGTTTACGAAATGCGACATACCGGGGATCGAGAACATTATTGGAGAAAACGCGGTCAACGCTTATATTGCTGCGAATCCTGGCTGTTCGAGGTACGCCGCGCAGAACGCAGTGTGTGAAAAATTCCTGAGAGACTATAACGAAGTGAACTTCATGAACAGCCTGAAATCAAAATTCAAAACCCTGCAATTCTTCGTTTGCAGCGCTCTCGGGCATAACGCAGATGGGTCTCCATTTTATTCATTCGGAGTTGACAAACCGGTCTTGTGGCTCATTGACAGGATATCGGTTCCCATAAATCTCAAAGGCAAACTGGGTGAATAACAATAGTCAACGACTAAACATCGTAAAACAAACTCAACGCCGTACTCAGTATAGTTATGGGATCAAACCGAACGTCGTCAAAGGCCGTACCGAATTGATCGGCTGCAGAAGCACGCAGAAAAACGCCGTTTAAACGCTTATTTTCCCGTATGCAAAGATTATTCGGAACTGTTTAAAAAGACGAGTTTGCCTACATTCACATAGTAGCTTATTTCATAAGCGTGGCGGAAAACAACATCGTCACAATAACGCTCACACACTGATGCACCACAGAATAACTTCATAAGGAGATACTGAAAAATGATAATGAACGAAAAAGCGATTAACTCCTGCAAAAGCAAGGAACTTTTGCCTGTCCTCAAAAGACTTAAAAAACTTGAAAAATACTGTCGTTTGATTGACGGCAACATCGGCACGTATGCCAAAACTCATGAAATAACCGGCAATATGCCGGATCAGCTGAAAGAATGGCTGAAGATATTCGACGGCGGAATTCTTTTTACGATAAGTATGTTCTCAACGCGCGATCGAGAAGTCGGTAAATTCAATCGGATGCTGACGTTTTCGGAGATCAATTCGTCTGATTTCAGAGAAAAGAACGATATACCGGAAGAAGTCGTGTGTTTTGCTATGACGAACTATGGCAACTACTACTGCTATATCTCGTATGAGACAAGCGGTTGCATTTACGAATTTGACACCGAACAGACCGCGTTGATCAAAAAATGGGATTCATTTTCTGACTGGCTCAACGAGCAGATTGATTTTGCCGAATCTCTCATTGCGGACGGCGAACTCGATCCTTTGGAGGATTGAGCATGGCGAAGCAGTTAGTCCGCGCTTATGAATCGCATGAGTTGACGGAAAATGAGCAGAAAGATATTAGCAATGCGAGAGCAAGAGCCGTTAACCAGGCGTGGCGGCAGGAACGTGCGTACGTAATGGAGGGAAAAGGCACGCGCGACTGGACACCGGAACAGCAGGAAGACATAATAAAAAATGGCAGGCTCCACGGATACGAAGGTCACCACATGCGCTCGATCAGCAACGGCGAGACATACGAGCAGAAGATGGAGATAGCTGAAGACAAAAACAACATCCAGTTCCTCGAAAAAACTTCTGAAAACAATGAGCATTTAAAAGCCCATAACGGCAGTACAAGAAATAGAACGAACGGATGTTACAATGCCGAATCGGGACGTACACGGGATTTCGGCAGCGATTCTCCTTGCCCGCCGAAAGCGAAAGAACTGAGCGAACCGGTCGCGCAGAAAGAAAGAGATTCTCATGTCGATCAGTACGGAGTAGATATGAGCAAAGCCGAGAAAAAAACTGAGCAGTCAAAAAGTATAGGCAAAACAAAGTAAATAATTAAAGGAAAAGGACGGACAATTTCTTGTCTATCCTTTTCCTTGAGAGCTATCCCCACGCTGAATCTTCTTTATTAGAAACAGCGTTTGAAGCGGCTTTTTGTTTTTATTCCGCGCTGTTTACGAGCGCTTTTGCTATCGGGTTATCGGCGTCGAGGATGATCGTTTTATCCTTTCCGTTGAACGTCTTTTTCAGCGTTTCGAGTGCGAGCTGGAATTCGTAGAAGCTGCGTTTATCCTCGGTATTATACGCCTCGGACAGCAGTCTCATGTATTCGGCTTCGCCCTCGGCGCGGGTCTGCTCGGCCTGCGCGTTGGCGTCGGAGAGCGAGATGTTCACGGTCTTATCGACCTCGGCTTTGATGTACGCCGCGTCGCGTTCGCCCTCGGCGGTGTACTTATCGGCTTCGCGCTTGCGCTCTGAGATCATGCGCTCGTAAACGGACTGCTCGTTGCTCTTCGGCAGGTCGAGTCTTTTCAGCTTGACGTCGACGACCTTGATGCCGTACACGGACGTCTTGCTCATGACCTCGGCCTTTATCTCGTCATATATCGCGTTGCGCTCCGCGCCCGGATTCATATTGATTATATCGTCCTGGTCGAGCACGCCCATTTTCGTTTTGAACGCATTGTACGTAATGTCGTACAGACGGCTTTCCGCCGCGTTGATCTGTGTCAGGCTCTGGAAGAATTTCAGCGGATCCTCGATCTTCCAGAGTATATAGCTGTCGACCGTCATGCTCTTCTTGTCGACGGTCAGCACTTCGGACGGCGGGATGTCGTAAAACAGCGTGCGCTTCGGGAACGTGCGGATCGTGTCGATGAAAGGTACCTTGAAGTAAAGTCCGGGCTGATCAACGGTCCTTATTATCTTCGAAAACCTCGCCGTGCAGGCGTATTCGTCCTCTTTGACCTCGTAAAAGCAGCCGGGGAGGACGATCAGTATCAGCAGCACCGCTATCGCGGTCAGCAGTATCGCCGTTATTTTCTTCTTTCTGCTCATTTCTTCTCCTCCTCCGTGTAAAAGCTCTCGACCGGGAGCAGCTTTTCAAGCGAGCCGTCCTTCGACGTGTCTATGTACACCCTCGTGCCCGGCAGAAATTCCTGCAGCGCCTCGTGGTACATACGCATGCGCGTTGCGTCGGGGTTGAGCTTATACTGCTCGTACATCGCCTCGAACATCGCGATCTGCATCTTCGCCTCGTTGATCCTCTTCTGTTTGTCGTACTCGGCGTTGAGCGTTATGCTCTTGACCTCGGCTTCCATTTCCGGGATCTTCGATTCCTTGTAAGCCTGCGCCAGGTTTATCGTCGCCTCCTTGCCCTGCAGGGCGGAGAGGACCGCTTTGTACGCTTCGTTGACCTCGTCGGTCGGCATCTCGGCGTCCTGGATCTTGACGTCGGTCAGCATCAGCCCGATGTCGTAGTTTTCGAGCTCCTTCATCGTCAGGTCGCGGATCTCC
>JAFZRM010000051.1 GCA_017619885.1 Clostridia bacterium
ACGCCGATATCGTGGGCGGTCTGCGCGTCCACCTCTCCCTCCGCAAACGACTGGTACATGTGGTAGGCGACCTTACCGGTCGTCTTGCCGTATCGCTTCTGCGTGGCGGCGAAGGCTTCCTTTGCGTTCTCCGGCAGACAGTTGACGCCGCTGACGTAGAAGCATTTTTCGGTCTTGTCGCCGTCCGCCGCGTAGTCGATCACGCCGTCGAGCGCGTGATATTTCTCGATATCCGCGTCAGTCTTCTTGGCGTTGGCGGCGTAGTCGAGCACCTTGTCAAAGCGGTCGCGCACCGGCCAGATCTTCGTTACAGCCATTACAGACCACCTCCCGACAGGATCTTCGTGAGCCGCTTATCAACGACGGCAATCTCGCTGAGTACGCTTTTGATCTCCGGGATATTGACCTCTCCCGCGTTCGCGGCGCGGGTGAGCTGACCCAGAACGCTGCCGATACGACGGAGCTGAACGACCGTTTCCTGAAAGTCTGCGGGCGGCAGTTCGACGATCTTCATCTTCTTCCACGCGGAGCGGATGACGTCGCTCATGCTCCTGCCAGTGCGCTCGGACTGCTCTTTGAGCAGGGCGAATTCATCCGGCGTCAGCCGGAGCAGCATAGCCTTTGTCTTCTTTGCATCAGCCATTGTCGTCACCTCCGGGGGTTTGGGGCTCCACCCCAACAAGCGGATTTGTATATACAAATCCAGTGCTTGTTAAACCGCTCCCGCGAGAGTCTGCGGGGTCATCGGTGACGATGGTGACAGGCGTGACGGCTTTATCGGGGTGCATCCCGTTTTGGTCGTCACCGGCGTCACTCGCGTCACTTTTGCGAAGCGTGATGAGCCGCGCGCTGTTCTTTCTGTGTGTCTCGAACTCGATCCCGGCGGGCTTCAGAATGTCGTGGTAATACTCCACGATTGCGTTCTTCACCGCGACCGGCGACATGATAGGATCTCCCGTCGCCTGGATCAGTTCGGTCGCCGTACCCGTCCATTCGGTTTTGTCCCGCATGAACTTTACAAGGTCGTTCAGAAACGGCGGCGCTTTCTCACGCATCATTTCCGCTCCGTCGTTGCGCTCCACGAACACCCAGCGCAGATTCTCGAACCGCAGAACGATCTGCTGCATTTCGATATCGCGACCGGTCGCGACAAGGATGCCCATCTCCGACTCGCGCTTGTCCTTCATGAGCACGAACGAGGTGTCCACTGCGCCGGTGATGCCGGAAGATCCCGAGACCTGATTGAATACGTCGCTGTCCTTTTGCTTGCGCAGGTGATGCACGAGCAGGAAGGAAACGTCGCGCGCGGCGGAGATCTGCTTCAAGGCGGAGATGTCGTCGTAGTCGCTTGCGTACATTCCGCCCGAGGCGTTGTTCTTCTGCGCACGGATCTTCTGCAGCGTGTCAATGATGATCAGCTTGGTGTCCGGGTAGGTGTGCAGGTAACTGCCGATCTCGGTGTCCAGCCCGTTGCCGATTGTTCCCGCCGTCACCGCGAAACGCAGGTTGGACGGAGCCTCGTCGGTGAGCTTCATCAGGCGGCTCTGGATGCGCGCCAGCGTGTCCTCAAGACTGAGATAAAGCACGCCGCACTTTACCGTCTCCATACCCCAGAACGGTTCACCCGCCGCGAGCTTGAGTGCAAGGTCGAGCATCAGCCAGCTTTTGCCGATCTTGGCTGAGCCGGAGATCAGATGCACGCCCTGCGGGATCAGCCCGTCCACAAGAAATTTGCTTTTCGGCAGGGGCTTGTCCAGCAGCGTCGCGGCGTCGATACTCTCGAACCCCTCACGCCATGCGATGCGCGGATCGAACGCGTCCGTTCCGTTCAGCCCGTTCATTTGCCTTCCTCCCCGTCGGATCCGAAGAGACACTTCATCAACTCGTCTCTCCGAATGATGAGCTTGCCGCCGTCCCAATAGGACGGTACCGAGCCGACGTGTCTCACGCCTTTCGCACGTTTCAAATACCGAAGCTTCTTCGCCCTTCCTCTGTCTGTGACCGACGTTTCCGGGATGTCAAAAACAATGACGTCGTTGGGCTTGTTCAGCCCGTTTTTGGAATTTGTTCTCATGACAAATCCTCCTTTAATAAATTTACGGATCGCTCCGTATGTAAAAGCCGGTCACATAGGTGGGGGCAGTATTCAAAAGTGCGTGCAGTTATCTAAAAAAGATTTTGAGATTTACAACACCCCTCAATAGGTAGCCAGCGAGAACGGGCTGATTTTGTAAATCCTTCGGATTTTTTCAAAATGTTTATGTTTGCCGCTTTATCCGAACGCCGTTTTTGTGTGCCTGCCCCGGAGTCTCACCGCAGCGTCGCCGCGCTCGTATCATCGCGCAGTCATATCCCGTTCGGACGGCTATTCAGTTGTCAAGGATCAGCGGGCTTTTTATTTGCCCCTCATCTATATACAGATTTCAGACTGTTTCGGCTCCCGTTTTTCAGAGGATCTTGAACTTTGCCCTCACCTATATACAGTTTTGGAGGTGTTTTAGAGGTACTTTTTCGTATTCAGCCGGAAATTTGTCCCTCCACTACTCTATTGCTAATTTCCTTCATTTCGGCATAAAACTGTCATAATTCGACAGCGTATCCTATAAGGACTCTTCCACTATCCCTGTAATAACAATTCCTTCATTACGGCATAAAGCCGACACAATCCGGAACACTTTTCGGATGTTCTCTCACTTATCAGTAGTTACAAATATTCAGTTTTGCGCGAAAGGTTTTGCTTTTTTACCCCTCCACTTCTTCTATTGGCTAATTTACTTCATTCCGGCACAGTTTTGGCACAAAAAAACTCCCGACCTTGATCGGGAGTATAAATATAGCCGTCGCATTTTCTACGACGGCTTTCGCTTATTTGGATTCTTTCAGAAAGTCAGGTTTCAACCGGCTGACGTTTTCGGCTTTATCACGGACGGCAAGCTGCTCCGCAAAGGCGTTGTAAAACTTCTTCTGCATATAGTTCACGCTTCCGCGGTTCAGATCGTGATCGGCGGCATATCTGCGGATCGACTTCTTTTGCCGGTAACGTTCGTCAAAGAAATCTTTGTATTCCAACAGAATACCGTCGAGCGCTTTCTCGAAGAAAAGAACGTCGGAGCGCATCTTTTTGAAATCGTCCATACTGAACAACCCTATCAGCCGCTTTTCCTTCACGCAGAGATCGAGACGCCTGCGGTCGATAACGTAGTGGTCGATCACATCCTTCGCATAATCGAAGTATGTATAACTGTCCTGGTAACGGCGGGCGCAGTATTCGTCTTCTTCGATTTTTTCGTGACGGCGGGACGGACCGCGCAGTCCTTGTTTCTTGAGTTCTTCGGCGTATCTTTCGCTGACCGGAATGTCGGGATTGCGTTTGAACTTGTCCACCTTTCTGCCGTCCGGGCGCGTAACGATCTCGCAGAACGAATCTTTCGACATCGTCAAAAACGGCATGGTTCTGGTAAGAGAGTATTCCTGCATGATAACGTTCACTTCGCCGGTGTCACAGTCCGTAGCTTCGCACACGACGTAGAACAGTTTCCGGTCGTAACGCTCGTAATAACCGGAGTATATTTTTCTTCTTTTGATTTCTTCCATTATACTTTCCTCTTTTTTGCTGATCTATATTAGCACGGTTTTTCGTGATTTACAATAGGTTTCACGAACGTTTTTTCGCCCTCGGGGGCAGTTGTCGGTATGTAGCGACAAGTCGGTCTCAAAACTGTAAATTTACTGTGGACTCGATGAAACGCGACAGCTTTTTTGTCGAGTGACTCGACAAATCGCATATTTGTAATTCTTTATCTGTTTTGATAAGATTGTAGAAAGCCATAAAAGGAGGCAAAACATGAAAATCAATGCAATGGTCATTGACCTATACAAAGACAGCGGCGGACCTTTGAAATCAAATACCGCAGGTCCAAATACGGCAGCGCTTATCGTTAGGTTTGCAGAAATACTCGATCAACTCGAACCTCAGGGAATTGACAATTTCCATACGATCTGGGTGAAGGCGCACCGCCCAAAGTTCAGGCAGTATTATGATCGGCATTACGGATACGATGAACCTTATCCGGAAGCGAGCCCAAAAACACTGAACTCTGCACAGGAAGAATATGAAGCTTTTTATCCGCTGCCGAATGTGTGGTATCAGTTGTCGGTAAAGCACTTTACAAAGAGATCGGATGAAGAGTTCTATGCTTTCTTTATCGATCATAATTGTGTTTTCACTATAAAAGATTCCAAAACAAATCCGGTGCTTGAAGCCGAAGACTTACTTGCTTGGGCAATCCGTGAAGCAGAGGCTTTTGTCAGTGAGGTGCTCAAAGGCACCTGCGAAAAAAATATACTGAATAAGATACCATATATCTATCGCAAAGGAAAAATAAAGCGAAAAGATTTGTGGGAGGTATGTCCAAAGTCTAAGAAAGACTTTTTCAAACCATATGACAAACGTGAGATTAAGAAGTTTTTCAGATATTTCAGTTCGGAGACTCCTGGTAATGCTATGCTTACTGAAATGACGACACGCATTTATTACGAAGCGTGTGCTGTCATCTATAAGGCGCTCGATATGCAACGTGAAACGCCGGCCTACAATTATGTTGAAACCGACGCTGAACGGGAGCGTTATGGCGGAGTTCATCAGACTCCGAAAGAACAGTATTATGCTCTTGCAGAAGGCAGAGATGACGGACTGAAAAATGTGCCAATGGATGATCCTGCCGCTTTTGAAGCGTGGACGAGGTATGAAGGTCCGTATTATAAGTTCAACGGTTCACATCCGTGGGAGATCATTCCGTCATTCAGTACGTCGTTCAGTATGCACCTTTATCCGGAAAAAAGCGAAAGCAACGGGTGGTATTTTGGTTTGGCGGGCAATTCGGATATTCGTGCCCCGGAAACTATAGTAGCAGCAAACGCACTATATGAAGCCGGATATCCCGTCGTTGTTTATGGGACAGATGAAATCATAGCTCGGATTGAAGGAACCGACTATATCCCCGTTGTTCCGATCACTGAATATACGTTTTTCAGGGAATGTATCAATCTCCCGGAAGGCGACACCGGGCTTGCCGTAGCCAAGAAAACGATCTGGAAATTCGATGAATACCGGTTGAATTGAAAAAAGAACCGAAGGGAGAATATGAAAAACCGGACTCGAAATAGCAGTAAGCGTAATACCCTTGGGGGTTCGAATAACAAAAATCCGCCGTGTCAAAGCACCTTGCTCTGATACGGCGGCGGTCGTTCTTTATAGTCTTACTGGATCTCCTGCTCCAGTCCGTCAAATAGATCCGAGTCGAAAAACTCACGG
>JAFZRM010000052.1 GCA_017619885.1 Clostridia bacterium
GCAAGCGCGTCGACGGACGCCGTCTCGACCAGATCAGACCGCTCGCGGCCGAGGTCGGACTGTTCAAGAGGACGCACGGCTCGGGCCTGTTCACGAGAGGCCAGACTCAGGTCATGACTATCGCCACGCTCGGCTCCATTTCCGATATGCAGGAGCTCGACGGCATAGATCAGGAAGAAGAGAAGAGATACATGCACCACTACAACATGCCGGGTTATTCGACCGGTGAGGCGAAGTCCTCCAGATCGCCCGGCAGACGCGAGATCGGTCACGGCGCGCTCGCCGAGAGATCTCTCGTTCCGGTGCTCCCGTCCGTTGAGGAATTCCCGTACGCGATCCGCCTCGTCTCCGAGGTCATCTCGTCCAACGGCTCCACCTCGCAGGCTTCCGTCTGCGGCTCGACGCTCGCTCTCATGGACGCGGGCGTGCCGATAAAGGCGCCCGTCGCCGGTATCTCCTGCGGTCTTATCACCGAGGGAGAGCGCTGGATGACGATGGTCGACATCCAGGGTCTCGAGGACTTCTACGGCGACATGGACTTCAAGGTCGCCGGTACTCACAAGGGCATCACGTCCATCCAGATGGACCTCAAGATCGACGGTCTTACCCCCGAGATCATAAAGAGCGCGCTTGAAACGACGCACAAAGGCAGAGATTATATCATAGACGAGATCATTCTCAAGGCGATCGACCGTCCGCGCGACGACGTTTCCGACTACGCCCCGAAGATGCTCAGCATGCAGATCAATCCGGACAAGATCCGCGAAGTCATAGGCACGGGCGGCAAGGTCATCCAGAAGATCGTCGCCGACACCGGCGCCAAGATCGACATCGAGGACGACGGCTCCGTGTTCATCTCCGCCGTCGACAAGAACGCCTGCTACGCCGCGAAGGCGATAATCGAAGGCATCGTGTTCGAACCCGTCAAGGGCGCGACCTACACCGGCAAGGTCGTCGAGATCCTGCCGATCGGCTGCAGAGTCGAGATCGTTCCCGGATATCTCGGATTCGTACACGTACGCGACCTCGAATACAAGAGGACGGAAAACGTTGAGGACGTCGTCAAGATGGGCGACACCGTCACGGTCAAATGCCTCGGCACCGACGAAAAGGGAAGAATGAACTTCTCCCGCAAAGCCGCGCTTCCGAGAAAGCCGTTCAGACCCGAACGTCCCGCCGGCGAGAGCGAAGAGCCCGCGCCTGAGACGGAAACAGAAGAATAATCAAAAAAGAGCCTTTGCAAAACCAAAGGCTCTTTTGCAAACGGAGGAAAAACATGATCAGATGCGCGGTGTTCGACGCCGACGGCACGCTTATCGACTCGCTCGGAGTGTGGCGCGACGCCGACGAGGAGTATCTTTCGTCAAAGGGCAAAGTGCTGACCGACGGCGTGTATCACGCGTTTATGACGATGACGTACGGCGAAAGCATCGGCTTTGTAAAAAAGCACTACGGCTTGCCGGATACGGAGGAGCGGATCAGCGCCGATATAATGAAGATCGTCATGAAAAAATACGGCGAGGAAGTCAAAGCGATGCCCGGCATCGAGGAGGTGCTGAAGCATCTGCGGGACCGCGGCGTCCGCATGGCGGTGGCTACGGCGAACGACAGAGAGCTCGTCTGCCGGGCGCTGCACGCGACTGGACTTTTGCAATATTTCTCGTTCGTGGTCACCTGCGACGAGGAGGGGACGAACAAAAACAGCGCGGACGTGTTCGTCCGCGCGGCAGAGCGGCTCGGGTTCGGTCCGTCGGAGACGCTCGTCGTCGAGGACGATACAGGATACGTGAAAACGGCGCGCGCGGCGGGGTTTACCGCCCTGCACGTCTCGGAAATACGGAGGTACTGTTTTGGATAACAGAAGATGCGTGGTAGTCGGCGCGGCGAAGATCGCCAGATACCCGGCTGTAAGAAAATATTTGAAGAAAGGCGACTTTTTCATCTACTGCGACGCCGGGCTGTCTCACGAGGAGAAGCTCGGTCACCGCGCGGATATGATCGTCGGCGATTTCGATTCGTCGACAAACCCGATGCGACCGACGGAAACGATCGTGCTGCCGCATATAAAGGACGAGACGGACACGCTTTTCGCGGTAAGAGAGGCGATGCGGCGCGGGTTCCGCGACTTTCTGCTCGTCGGCGTGATCGGCGGCAGGCTCGATCACACGCTCGGCAATATTTCGGTGCTTAACATGCTCGCGTCCGAGGGCTGCACGGCTCTTGCGGTCGACGACTATTCTGAGGTCTCTGTCGTGACGGACAAAGCCGAGGTAAGCTGTGACTTCCCGTATTTTTCGCTTTTGAACGTCACCGGCGTCTGCCGCGGCGTGAGCATAAAAGACGCGCTTTATCCGCTCGACAGCGCGGAGCTTACGACGGAATTCCCGCTCGGCATAAGCAACGAGCCGCTGCCGGGAAAGACGGCACAGATCTTTGTCGGAGAGGGCAGGGCGCTGCTGATAAAAGTAAGGCGGAATTAAGAATTAAGAATTAAATCGGAGACTGTACAAAATGCAAAAAATCGCCGTGATCGGCGGCAGCGGCAGCGGAAAGAGTTATTTTTCGCGCAAACTCGCCGAGAAGACCGGGCTGCCGCTTTATCATCTCGACAATGTTTTCTGGAATCCGGATAAAACGCACGTCAGCCGCGAGGTGTTCGACCGCCGGCTCGACGTTATTCTCGGTTATAAAAGATATATCATCGACGGGGAGTACGGCAGGACTATCGAGCGGCGCATAGCCGCGGCGGATACGGTATTCTATTTTGATATCCCGCTGGCGGACAGGCTTGAAGGCGCCGCGGCGCGCGTCGGGATAATCCACCCCGATCTTCCCTGGACGGAAACTGAACTCGATCCCGAATTTGAGAAGTGGATCAGAGATTACGATACCGACCAGCGCCCCGTGACGCTTGGTCTGCTTGAAAAGTATAAGGAAAAAGATATTATTATATTTAAAAGCAGAAAAGAAGCGGATGAATATATTTTATTTTTAACAAAAAGAGTATAACGCCCGATAAAAAACGCCTTTTGATCGGTAGTATATAAGTGAAGGCGGTGATGAAGTGGAAGACGAAAGAATAGTTGAGTTGTTTTTTGAGCGCTCGAACGACGCTTTGACGGAGCTTGACAGAAAGTACGGCGCGTCGATGATAAAAGTCGCAAAAAACATACTTAAAAACGACGAGGACGCGAAAGAATGCTTGAACGACGCGTATTTAGGCATCTGGAACGCCGTCCCGCCCGCGAAGCCTTCGCCTCTTTCCGCTTTCGCTTTCAAGGTTATCCGCAATATCGCGATAAAACGGTACCGCAGAAACACCGCGCAGATGCGCGACGAAAGATCGGGAGTGAGCCTTGAGGAGATCGGCGACGTGCTGCCGGATGAAACGGATATCGTCGAACAGATCGAAGGCTCGGAGCTGACCGCGATACTGAACTGCTATCTGAGCACGCTCGACCGGACGAATCTGTACATATTCATGCGGAAGTACTGGTATTTTGATCAGGTACCGGAGATATCCTCCCGCCTGGGTATAACGGACGCCGCCGTGTATCAGCGGCTCGCGCGGATGAAAAACAGCCTTCACAAATATCTGATAAAGCAGGGTGTTATAAAATGAAAAACGATAAACTTAACCGGGCGTTTGACGAAGTTGACGCCGGATACGTATCCAAAACGGAAAAAGCGCCGAAGAGCGGTCGTGCGCTGAGGCTGACGGTCATAGCCGCCGCGCTGGCACTTCTGATCGCCGCGATATCCGTTGTATCTGTAATGAGTATGAGATCCGCTCCGTCCCAGCCGGACGATACGGATACCGTAAAGGTCTCCGATACGAAAAAGAACGAGCCGGATACGACGGTCGAGCCTTTCAACGGTCAGACCGGAAACTACTCGGGTGCGAAATTCGTGAGTCTGGCGAATACGTCCGCCACGGCGAAAGCAGTGTTTGCCGGCAGTTATATTTCATACAGAAACGAATACAGAAGCAAAGGCGCAAAGCTTGTAAATTTCTTTGACAAACTGACGCAGAAGCTGATCGACGGCGAGGAAAGCGCGGTAGTGTCGCCCGTAAACGTTTACATGGCGCTGGCTCTGCTGGCCGAATGCACGGACGGCAGCTCACGCAGGCAGATACTCGACGTCATAGGCGTCGACAGCATCGAAGAGCTGCGGGATCAGACCAAACTCATATGGCTTTACAACAGCCGTGACGACGAATACGGCAGATCCATGCTAGCGAATTCGATATGGCTGACGAGCGGCCTGCCCGTCAAGAATAAATGCACGGATATTCTCAAAAACGATCATTACGCCTCGTCCTTTACGGGCGATTTCGCGGACAATAATTACAAAAACGCGCTCAAACAATGGCTGTCCGACCAGACGAACGGTCTGCTCGATCAGTGCATAAACGAGCTTGTGATACCGGATGAAACGCTCGTCGTTCTCGCGTCGACGCTGTATTATAAGGCCAAGTGGGCAGATAAGTACTGGTATACGGAGGACGGAGTTTTCGAAGGCAAAAACGGAGACACAAACTGCGTTTTCAACAAAAAGACGACGCGGAGTTACGTATATGACGGAGCCGGATTTAACGCGTACTGCGAAAGACTTTCGGACGACAACTATATGTGGTTTTTCCTGCCCGACGACGGCAGGACGGTTTCCGACGTGTTGAGCCGTGACCTCGTTTCGTATATCAACAATAATAACAGCGGCGTGTACTACGAAGTTACGATCAGGATGCCGGACTTTGACGTGGATTACAACGAACAGATAATTCAAAAGATAAGCGAACTCGGTATCGTTGACTGCATGGGTCCGCAAGCGGATTTCACGGCTTTGACGGACGATCCCCTGTATCTGACAAGCGTCGTTCACGCGGCGCGGTTTAAAGCCGATAAAGAAGGCGTCGAAGGTGCCGCGTTTACGGTCGAGCTGCTTTCGGGGGCGATCCCGACGGAGCCGCCGAAATATGATTTCACGCTCGACCGGCCTTTCGTGTTCATGGTGGAAAACGCAGGCGTGCCGCTGTTCATCGGCTGTGTGAACGACGTCTGATCGCGTGCGGCGGCGCGCTTTGCGTGGCGCAAAGCCGGGCCGTTTCCCCGATCAAAGAAGAATAAAAAAAGCCCCGGCACAGGGAAACGGCCTTGATCCGTGCCGGGGCTTTTGCTTTGGTCTTATTCGATCAGTCCTGCGGCACGGATCGCGCCGCAAGTGTTATCAGTGATATGTTTGCCTGACGGCAAGTCCGGAGATTGATCACGGAGTTTTGATTCCTGCATATTCGTTTTCTTCCGGTGAAGTTTGCGCCTATGGCGCAAGTGAAGTTACGCCTTGCGGCGCAGTGAAGTATTGCGGCTGTGCCGCAAAGTGAAGTTAAGTGTTCCACATATCGTGGCGACGCCACACTTCACGGGAACCCCCAAAACTCGCTTCACTCGTTTCGGGGAACCCCTATCACGCGCGAAGCGCACTTCACGTTCCGCGTTAGCGGAACACTTAGTTGAAAAGCCTCGCTTACGCGAGGCTTTTCTGGCAACGACGAACATTTTAGATCGGATTGCCAAAAAACCTGCTGTTATTATGTTTTTTTGAAAAAACCAAACGATCAATTTAGATGCATTATCCTGACTCCAAACGATCAATTTAGATGCGCCTTTATCTCGATAAACCGGAATTTTTAAATACCCATCATATATCTTCGGTGCTTTATCCGTAATTCATTCAGTTTTCGCGGCTGTAACGCATATCTCTGCCGCCAAGCGAAAAAACATAACCGGATTTGAAGATTATAATTCTAAGAGAGCAGGCATCTCTTCTCCGGGCCTGCCCTTAAAGTATTGAGGCTGTTCAACAAAGCCAAATGAGGCATATAAGTTCTTTGCCGTTTCATTTTCAGGTTCATAACTCAGCCAGCAGTACTTGCTTTTACCGCTTGGCCAGGTACGGATGAAATCTAAAGCCAGTTCCATTGCTTTTCTTCCGTACCCTTTGCCCTGATACCGTTTATCGATCATAAGTCTCCAGATGCAATAGTTTCCAAAAATGAAATCCGGATCGTCTTCTTCTCTTTCTTCTTCAGTCCATCCGAATGCAATCATCAGAAATCCGATAGGTTTACCGTTGCGACACACGGCGAAAGGATAAGGAGGATAACCGTTCGTCAAAGCGACGTAAGCTTCCGCCAACGAGCACAAATTCGATGCTACGAAATTCTTTTGTTTTCCGGTTACTTTCAACCCGAAAAGTACTTTTACATAATTTTTATAAGTGATCTTTTCTAACGTGATAACCTCTTTTTTCATCTGTCCAACCTCTGTTTATTATTTCTTACGCTGACTGTTCCGATGCGGATATGATCTGTTATTCGCTATTTTCTTTAATCAGCATAGTATAAATATATGGATTTTTCAATTCTCGTTGGTTTCTTTCGCTGTATTAATCGATGCTATGAGCATAACGCGGATCGAGGCGCAGGCGGCGCATATGACCGCTTACGGATATATGATAGCATATTTGTGTGAATAAATCAAGGGAACGGAAGAAATGAGAGAACGGGAGTTTAATGAAGACGTCGGCAAAGCCGACTAATGAAGGCGTTCGCTTCGCTCACTAATGAAGACGGCAACTTCGTTGCCTAATGAAGCGAAGTCGCCCCCCGTTCCTTAATTAGCTCCGCAGGAGCGTCTTCATTAGCGAAGCGTCTTCATTTCTTCATTAGCCCCGATAGGGGCGACTTCATTGAAAAAAGCACGCTATTGCGTGCTTTTTTCTGGCAACGACGAACATTTTAGATCGGGTTTTACACATATTTTGAAAAAACGTTCACGTATCTGCTGTCAAACGTTACTGAAGTTATACTTGAAAAAGGAATTTCATAAAATTCATCCTGCCAGTTTCCTTCTGCATCAAAGTGTCGAAATAAAACTTTTGTTTTCAACACTTTTTCTATTTTGCCTATATAGTATTCCCATTCTTCCTCAATAAGGCTTTCGTGTTCAATGATTATGTTATTTCCAATACGGTATAAGGACATAAAAACGCTGTGCCAATTTGTAAGGTCAATATCCGGAACGATTACTCCGTCAAAAATCTTTTCAGCTTTCAATATGTCATTATATTTTTTATCATCTTTGATTTCGATCTTTTTTAAGTCGCAAAATCTGCGTATTGAAAATCCGTTGATAATAAAATCATCCTCTTTCAATACATAGAACAACTTTTCACTTGCGCCTAACGGAAACCAATACGTTTCATAGGCATCATAATTTAAATACAATCTGGTCAGCGGCATTGTATCAATAGACTTCCGGAACAGTTCAATCATTTCTCTTTTTTTCATAGTTAATTCCCTTTTGCCGTATTGATCGAGGAGATGAGCATATAGTGAATGATTACACTTTTTATACCCATAAAATAAAATATCATATAAATGTTACGAAATCAAGATAATGGGAGGAATGTGAAAACGGGAGTCAATGAAGACGGCGCAAAGCGCCTAATGAAGGCACTCGCATACGCTCGTTAATGAAGACGTTCGCTTCGCTCACTAATGAAGCGAAGTCGCCCCCGTTCCTTAATAAGCGAACGCAGTGAGCGTCTTCATTTCTTCATTAGCGAAGCGTCTTCATTAGCCCGAAGGGCGACTTCATTGAAAAATCCGTCCTTACGGACGGATTTTTCTGGGAATGAAATACATTTTAGATCGGATTGCCAAAAAAGCGCCGCTTTCAGTATTTTCCGGAAAAACCATGCAAACATTTTAGATCGGGCAAACCAACCTTTTTGACCGGTAACATTATTTGTCGGAAAAACCATACGCCAAGCAGAAGCGAGAGTCGGCGCATTTCATATATTCATCTGTTGTCTCGAGTTCCCAGAAATCGTATTCGTGCGTGAAGATAATAACGCGCTCCATCGCTTTGTCAAACACATACAAATCTTCTGGAAGAATAGTGTCGTCCAACCACATATTCCGCGCGTTCGCTTTCCACATTTCATACCATTCGTATTCTATTTGCTTTGCAAGTTCCTTTGCATCTGCCGACGCGACGCAGTCTTTCCGCTTTGTTCCGTTTATTGTAAGATAATACGTGTCTCCTTGATTTGGATCCGGTATTAAAAGAATCTGTCCGTCTATGGATCTGAGCAATTCGAGCGCTTTCGCAAAGTCAATTTGTGCAAAACCGGTTTTCAGCTTATCCCAAATCAAAACACCTGCATAATCCGATTCTTCTTTAACTTGCTTTTTCAAAATGGGATGACCTTGATGCTTCAGTCGAAATTGATCGTATGTCAAAGTGAACTTATCAATGAACTTTTGCTGTATCAAAGGTCCATTATCAACGATTCTTAAGTTCATGAGTGCTCCTTTGCTTTTGCCGTATTGATCGAGGAGATGAGCATACTTATATTCGTACCAAATCACGCCGCAAGGCGTGTATGTAATCCGCTCGAAGAGCGGTATGTAATTGCGACGAAGTCGCGTATGTAATCAAGGTCGAGCGCAAGCGAGACCTTGTATGTGATCAAGCCGGAGGCGCGGGGGGGGGACATACACGCTTCGCGTGATGCCATACAGCCGCCGGGGGCGGCTGATTACATACAACGCGCCGCGGCGCGTTGATTACATACCAAGCCTTCGGCTTGGATAAAAAATCGGCAGCCCTCGGCTGCCGATTTTTTGGTGGGGGAAGGTGGATTCGGACCACCGAAGTCAGTGACAACAGATTTACAGTCTGCCCCCTTTGGCCGCTCGGGAATTCCCCCATATTGGAGCTGGTGAACGGAGTCGAACCATCAACCTGCTGATTCTTCCCACTACTACTTTCGTAGCCACTAATGTGTTTGTGAGCCGGACTTTCTCTTGGCCGTAAAACGAGCGTTTCTTAGGCCCCTCCTGTAAAGTCTCTACACACGATTTCTCTTGCTCGGGATTGCCTTATGACGTATACTTCTTTCTCGCCTGTCTGCCCTGACCTTTGTTTGCACCCTTGTAATTCTTCGTAAGTGAATGACAATTCGGGCATAGGATCGTCAAATTTTCCTCTTTGTTGTTAAGGAAATTTCCGTCAATATGTTCAACTTCGAGCGGAAGAGTTTTCGAATAAGGATTGATCTCGCTCCATCCGCACCGCGAGCATTTATAATCAAACTTTTGCAGCAAATATCTTTTCAGATAATTTGAAGTCTGATATTCACCTCTTACGGCTGAGGAAGGATCGTTTTTCCATTCTTTTACCCAATCGAAATATCTCTTTTCGCTTTGGCATTTGTTTGAACAGTATTTAGTTTGACGCCCGGTCAAAGGCTTGCTGCAATAAAGGCAAAGTTTAATCACTTAGGTTTCCCCGACTTAGGGAGGTTTTCATCCGTACATTTCTGTACGGAGTTGCAATACTTCTTACAAATCAGCTGCTCTGCCATTGAGCCACACCAGCACAGTCGTCGCTGTTAACTCCGGTTCATCTGCGACGGATCGTATTATATCACAAAGTTTTTTATTTGTCAAGTCCTTTTCAATATTTTTTATTTCGGTTTTTGACGAAAAACGATTGACAATATCGTGATTCGATGTTAAAATAATATGATACCCGGAATACTGAAAAAAGGAGGTCAGCCGTTATGGATGAACGCGACGATTTCTGGGATCTGCCCGAAATAACGCCGAAAAGGCACGCAGGCTCCGGCGCGGCGCCTCGCAAAACGGACACCGGCGCGACCGAGATAACGTTCGGGTCCGGCTCCGGCGTGAAAAAATATCTCATCCCGAAAAGGGAAGCCGGCGTGCCGGAAAAACGCTCCGAGGTCATACTGCAGTACGAGCCGGAGGATTCGCTGATCCTCGACGTCAAGATCTGCCGTTGGCCGACGGATTACGCGTTCTACAACAGATTCCTGCAGGACGCCGAAAAATACTATCGCGCCAAATGCGACGAGACGCCGTTCGTGCCGTTCTTCTCGTATATGCCGCAGTATAACCAGATGAATATAGACCAGCTCCGCTTTTATCTTTACTGGCGGCGTCAGGTCGGTCACGGAAATTACATCAAAACGGATTACAGTTATATCTTCCTGTATCTGTACGAGCTCATAAATCTCGAATCCGTCTCGACGCCGGAGAAAAGACTTGCCGCGATGTGCTCGCTCCTGATCGGCTACCGCGACACGTTCAAAAGTCTCGACCGCTATATCGGCGAATGGATCTGCGATTTCTGCCTGATCCACCGCCTGTCGCCTCCCGTCGAGGCGCTTGGCGCCGTGCGCGAGGAGCTTATGTCCGTCGTCACGCTGCGCGAGTTCTACGTGCCCGGCAGAAACGACGTGCACGACACCGCCCTGCGCGATTTCATAATCAGAAACAACACTTACAAATACGAGAATTCCGCGGCGTACAACGAAAAAACCAAGCCGGTGTTCGACGCGCATCTGATCCGCTCCGTGATCTACACGCTTGAAAAAACGGAGAACATCCGCGACGGCGAACCGTCGCTCGCCAGAACGAAAGTCAGCCGCACGGCGTACAACGGCGCGCTCTGCACGTCGCAGGTGAAATGCCGCATCGACGCGGAATATCTGTCGCTGAACCGCTCTTTCCGCTTCCGCGGACTGATCGGCAGCCTCGTAAAATGCGCGGAAAACAACATCCGCGCCTGCCTCGGCATCAAAAGCCGTCTGAGCGTCGGCGGGCTGTCAGAGGATGCGATCGCGGCGATGAGGCAGTATTTTGAGATAAATCTGCCGCCTCTCAACCGCAGACCCGTGCGCAAGGCGACAGACGATGACGTCAGATACGAGCTGTACGAGGCGAAAAGCACGGGTCTCGATCCCGCGCAGGCGGCGCGGCTCGAATCCGAGTCGTGGGATCTCACCCGCCGCCTCGTCGAAGAAGAGGCGGACGAGCCTCAACCGATCGCGCCGGACCCGCTGCCGGGGCCGGTCTACGCTCCCGGGCCCTCGCCCGAGGAACCGCCCTACACGTCGCTGTGCCGCGCGCTGTCAGCCCTTCAGCTTAAAGTGCTGCGGCTGATCGCGTCGGGCGACGCCGCGGGCGCCGAAAGAGAATGTTTAAGTCACGGCGCGCTGTTCGACGCCGTGCTGTCTGAGATAAACGATGCCGCCTACGAATACACGGGTGACGTGGTGATCGAAGGCGCCGCGCTGATACCGGATTACGAATGTGACGTTATCGGTGCATTGAAAGAGGTATGATATGGATAATAACGAGATAAAGATCCCCAAACGGGTGCTTTCGTCGCTGCTTTCGTCGCTTGCGGCGGGCGTCGTGCCGCGCAGCGGCGCGCCGTACATCGCCATGGGGCGGCAGGACGAGGTGAACGCCGTGCTCGACGATCTCGCCGTCATCGCCGACGGCGGCGCCGGAATGCGCTTCATCATAGGCAAATACGGTTCCGGCAAGAGCTTCCTGCTCCAGCTGATCCGCGGCTACGCGATAGACCGCGGGTTCGTCACCGCCGACGCCGATCTGTCGCCGGAGCGCCGCTTCAGCGGCTCGAAGGGGACGGGGCGCGCGACGTTCTGCGAGCTGATCAGGAACCTCGCCTGCAAATCGTCGCCCGACGGCGCGGCGCTGCCGGTGATACTGACGAAATGGCTGTCGGCGCTGCAGTCCGACGCGGTCGCCGCGGGATTCTCGCCCGACGGCGACGGGTTCTCGCAATACGTCGAAAAGAAGCTTTTCGAGGTCGTGCGTTCGCTTGAAGCGCAGGTCGGCGGCTTCGATTTCGCGCTCGTGCTCAGCCGCTACTACCGCGCGTACAAAGCGGGGGACGAGCTGAAGATGAGCGCCTGTCTGCGCTGGCTTCGCGCCGAATACACGACGAAGACGGAGGCGCGCGCCGCTCTCGGCGTCTCCTCGATCATAGACGACGACAACTGGTACGATTTCATCAAGCTTTACGCGGTGTTCTTCCGCGCCGCGGGCTATCGCGGACTCGTCGTGATGATCGACGAATGCGTAAACCTCTACAAGATCCCGAACCGGATCAGCCGCGAGAACAACTACGAAAAGATCCTTTCGATGTTCAACGACGCACTGCAGAACAAGGCGGAGGGGCTCGAGCTGCTGCTCGGCGGCACGCCGCAGTTCCTCGAGGACAGCCGCCGCGGGCTCTACAGCTACGAGGCGCTGAAAAGCCGCCTTTACGACAGCAGGTTCGCCGACAGCGAGTTCAAAAACCTTATTGGCCCGGTCATAAGACTGCGCAGGCTGTCGGACGACGAGCTGTACGCCCTGATCGTGCGCCTCGGCAAGCTTCACGCGCAGTATTACGGCTACACTCCGCGCATAACCCAAAAGGAGCAGGAGCAGTTTTTGAAGCTCTGCCTGTCCCGCGCCGGCGCCGACACGATGATAACGCCGCGCGAGATAATCCGAGATTATATAAGTCTGCTCAACATCCTGATGCAGAACCCTGACGCGGAGGCGTCCGCGCTGATCAGCGGCGGCGCGGTCAAGCTGGCGCACGGTCCCGACCCCGACGGCGGGGACGTGCCGGCGCAGGAGACTCCGTCGAACGGCTACGACAGGAGCAAATACGATTTTACCAGTGAGGATATACAGATCTGATGCAGAACGAGAACGATATTTTTTACCGCTATTCCCCGTTCATCCGTGATTTCATATACCGTCACGGCTGGGAAAGCCTGCGCTCCGTACAGCTCGACGCGGCGCGCTGCATATTCGAGACGGAAAACAATCTGCTTATAACCTCGTCTACCGCCTCGGGCAAGACTGAAGCGGCGTTTTTCCCGATCCTTTCGATGCTCGAGGAGGATCCGTCGCAGAGCGTCGCGGTGCTCTATATCGCGCCGCTCAAAAGCCTGATAAACGACCAGTTCATAAGGCTCGACGAGCTGCTCGACGAGTCGGGCATCCCGGTCTTCCACTGGCACGGCGACGTCGCGTTCTCCCATAAGAACAAACTTCTGAACGACCCGAAGGGCATACTTCAGATCACGCCGGAGTCGCTTGAGAGCATGCTGATGAACAGGTCGAACGACATAGTCAGGCTGTTTTCGGACCTGCGGTTCATCATAATCGACGAAATACACACGCTCACCGGGACGGACCGCGGCAACCAGATAATATGTCAGCTTTCCCGCATCTCGCGGCTGATCCGCCGCGACGTGCGAAGGATTGGTCTGTCCGCGACCGTCGGCGACGTGGAGGCGGCGAAAAAGTGGCTCTGCGGCGGCTCGACGCGCCCCTGCGACGCGCCGAAGCCCGAGGAGGGCAAGATCAGCTGGCGGCTCGCGCTCGAGCATTTCTACATCCAGAACGCGAAGCTCGACCAGACCGCCGCCGCCGACGGCACGCCCGATCCGTTTTCCCCGACGGACGTGCCCGCGAAGCCGGACGAGGACCGCGACACGCGCCGCGCGCTGATCGACGCGGGGTACGAATATATCTACGACTGCGTAAAGGACAAAAAAGCGCTCGTTTTCTCAAATTCCCGCGAGGAGACCGAATACATAACGGCGACTATGCGGCAGATAGCGGAGAACCGGCACGATCCCGATATATTCCTGATACATCACGGCAACCTTTCGGCGTCGCTGCGCGAGGAAGCGGAGGCGAAGCTTAAAAACGACGAATACGGCAGGCTCGTCACCTGCGCTACCGTGACGCTCGAGCTCGGAATTGATATCGGCAGGCTCGAGAGGATAATGCAGATAGAATCGCCGAATTCCGTCAGCTCGTTTTTACAGCGGCTCGGCAGGAGCGGCAGACGCGGCGACCCGCCGGAGATGTTCATGGTGTTCCGCGAGGAGGACCCACTGCCCGACACGCCGCTGCCTCAGCTGATCCCGTGGAACCTGATCCGCGCGATCGCGATAATACAGCTTTATATAGAGGAGCGGTTCATAGAGCCGCCGTCCGTGAAAAAACTTCCGTTCTCGCTGCTTTTCCAGCAGACTCTGTCCGTGCTCGCCTCGTCGGGCGAGCTGACGGCGAAGGCGCTCGCGGAGCGGGTGCTTTCCATGCCGCCGTTTGAGAACGTGCCGAGAGAGGATTACAGAACTCTGCTCGTGTCGATGCTCAACTCCGATTATCTCGAGCAGACCGAGGAAAAAACGCTGATAGTGGGTTTGAAAGGCGAGCGGCTGACGAATTCGTTCAAATTTTACGCCGTGTTCAAGGACACGGAGAATTATTCGGTCCGCTGTGAATCGGACGAGATAGGCACGATAACGACGCCGCCTCCGGTCGGCGAGAGATTCGCGCTCGCCGGACGCGTATGGGAGGTCACCGAGCTCGATATCGGCAGAAAACTGATCTACGTAAGGCCCGTCAAGGGCAAAATGGAGGTCTCGTGGCCGGGCGACTACGGCGAGATCCACACCCGCATACAGCAGAGAATGCGAGAGGTGCTCGAGGAGGACACGGTCTATCCGTATCTGAAGCCGAACGCCGCGGCGAGGCTGTCAGTCGCGCGCCACATCGCGCGCAACACCGGCATGCTGCGCCATTCCGTCGTATCGCTCGGCGGTATGAGCTACTGCATGTTCCCGTGGCTCGGCACGCGCTCGTTCCGCACGCTGCGCAAGATCATGGCAAAAAACGCCGATACTCTAAAGATCTCGAATATCGAATACGAAGGCTGCTGTTATATCACGTTCAGATACGAGGGCGGCGACGTGCTTTCGTTCTGCCGCACACTCGACCGCATCTGCAAGGACGGCGTCGACACCGGCTCGCTCGTGTCGCCGGGCGAATCGCCGATCTTTGAAAAATACGACGATTACATCCCGGGAGAGCTGTTGCGCAAGGCTTACGCCGCCGACAGGCTCCGCACGGACGAAGTCATACCGCGCGTGCTTGAAATGTACGGAGAGGAAAACGAGTTTTCCAAGAACAGAACGGAGAAAAAATGACTGAATTCATTTACGGCGTGCCGTCATCCGGCAAAACGACCCTGCTTTACAACAAGATAAAAGACAAGCTCGCGTCGGGCGGCGAGGCGGTGCTGATAGTGCCGGATCAGGAAGCGCTCGGCGCCGAGGCCGCGCTCGCGCGCCTCTGCCGCGGCATACCGACGGTGAAGCTGCGCGTCTACGGCTTTTCAAGGCTTGCCGACGACGTTTTCCGCAGATACGGCGGCGTCTGCTACGACACCGTCGACCGCACCGGCCAGACGCTCGCGATGTTCCTCGCGGTCTGCTCGGTGTCGCCGTCGCTGCGCGTCTACGGCAAAATCTCGCCGTCCGATGCGTCGCTGTTGTCGTCGCTTATCGGAACGGTCGCTGAGCTGCGCCGTCAGGGAGTGACGGCGGAACAGCTTTGCTCGGCGGCTGAGACGGTAGAGACGCCGGCGCTGTCCGACAAGCTCGGCGATATAGCGCTTCTGATGCCGACTTACCGCAGGATCGTAAACGGCGGAGGCGACGACCCGGACGACGTGCTCGACCGGCTGTACGAAAAGCTTTCACAGCATGGCGGTATGCCCGGAGTCGACGTCTATATCGACTCGTTCGTCAGCTTCACCGGCATACAGCTGAAAATAATAGAACTTTTAATGTCTGCGTGCAATTCGGTCACGGTAACGTTCGGCGTGCCGGGACCGGGAGGCGCCGGTGACTGCGTGGGGCTTTTGTCGTCGATCTACGACTCGGAGCGGAAGCTCCGCGCCGCGGCGGCAAGACACGGCGGGGCGGTGAAGACCGTGCTCGGGGAAAGCCGCGCGGCGCCGCATATGAAAGCACTCGAGCGCGCGCTGCGAACCGGCGGCGGTGAGGTATGCGAGTGCGGGGACGGCGTCAGGTTTTTCCGCGCCCCGTCCCAGCGCCGCGAGGCGGAGCTCATCGCCGCGGATATAAAGCGAAGGATGCGGGAAGGCTGCAGATGCCGCGATATCGCGGTGCTCTGCCGCTCGGCGTCTGCGTGGCGCGGCGTCATCGACGAGGCGCTTGAAAAATACGGCGTCCCGTACTTCATCTCCGTCCGCGACGACGCTCGCCAGAAGGCGCTGTCAAGGCTGATCCTTTCGGCGCTCTCCGTCTGTGTCCGCGGCTTCCGCACGCAGGACGTCTGCGTCTACGTCAAGACGGGCCTGCTGCGCGTCTCCTCCGACAGGCTCGACGAATTCGAGGATTACGTCAGCCGCCGCGGCATCCGCGGAGTGTCGGCGTTCTGCTCGGAATTCACCGGCTCGCCCGACAATTACGGCGCGCCGTCGGGCGAGGCGGCGATCGAAAAACTCGCGCGCATAAATGAAACGCGCGAGGCTGTTATCGCGCCGCTGTACGAGTTTTACACGGCTCTGCGCGGCTGCGTCACGGCGAAGGATATTTCGACCGCGCTCGTCGGTCTGCTGTCGCAGATCGGAATTACCGAAACGCTCGAGGCGCTGCGGCGCCGGGCGCTGTCCGAAAACGACGTTGACGAGGCGGAGCAGACTCAACAGCTCTGGGACGTCTTCTGCCGCGCGACGACTCAGCTCTGCCGCTTCTGCGGCGACGTGCCGGTCAACGCCGGCCAGTACGCGCGCCTGCTCGACACCGTACTTGCACAGACCGATATCGGGAAGATACCAACCTCGACCGACCAGGTCACCGTCGGCGAGAGCGGAATGCTCCGCGTCAGCGACATAAAACACGTCTATCTGATCGGCTGTGAAGAGGGCGAGTTCCCGGCGGCGGTCACCGATCCCGGGCTGTTCGACGACAGCGACAGACAGGCGCTCTCGGACGTCGGCATCGAGCTCGACGGCGGCACCGACCGCAAAAACGAGCGCGAGCTGTACGATTTTTACCGCTGCGCCTGCTCCGCCGCCGAAACCGTCACGTTCTGCTACAGCACGGCGGCACCGGACGGCAAGGAGAAGCATCCGTGCCATCCGATCTCCGACGTCGAGCGGATATTCCCCGGCGCGAAGACCGTCGGAGCGCTGTCGGTCGAGGATATCGCCGGCTCCGCGCGCGCCTGCTTCGAATACGCCGCCGCGCACAAAGACGAGCCCGACGGCAGACTGCTTGAAAAGATAATTTCATCGTCGCCGGAAGCCGGACCGCCGGTCTATCCGTCCGTTCCGCTCGTGGCGAGATGCGAGGAGCTGCGCCCCGAGACGATGGAGTCGCTGATACCCGGCGCGGTCAGGCTCTCGCCTACGAGACTGGCGTCGTTTTCCGGCTGTCCGTTCTCGCACTGCTGCAATTATTTCCTGCGCCTCGACGACGGCGCCGACATAGGATTCGACATGCTCGAATTCGGAAATTTCATACATTTTATACTGCAGAACCTGATCGAGGACTGCATGAAGGATGAAGCCGTGCTCGGGCTGACCGGGGACGCGCTTCGGGAACAGATAGGAAAATACGTCAACGCCTACTGCCGCACGGTGCTGAGGACCGACCCCGCGGCGCCAGGCATGGGACGGTTCCGCGCGGCGCTTCGCCGGCTCGAAAAGTGCGCCGTTTCCTCGTCCGAGGATATCCTGAAAGAACTGAGGACCGGCAAATTCAGACCCGCCGCGACTGAGGTCGCGATAAACGCCGCCTCGGGCGTCGCGCCGCTTCTGCTCGATCTGAGAAACGGCAAAAAAACGTATCTTACCGGCAAGATCGACCGCGTCGACACGTACGAGCGCGACGGCGTGACGTATATAAAACTCGTCGATTACAAGTCCGGAAACGTGAAATTCGACATATCGAAGCTTGCCGAAGCCGACCGCAGCGTCCAGCTGTTCATGTACATGCTGACGGTCTGCACGCCCGGCGGAAAATTCGAGCATCCGGTCCCGGCGGCGCTGTTTTACATGCAGGTCGTCCCGCCCGTGAAGACGGTGAAGGGGAGCGACGACATTGAAGACGACGGCCCGCTGCCTCGCGGCGGCATAGCGCTGTCGGAGGACGGCATACCCGACGCGCTCGAGCCCGGAATGGGCAAGAAAGGCGGCAGCGTCTACCGCACGAACGCCGGTAACATGGTCTTCGCCGCGAGCGACGAGATGACGGCGGTGTTCGAGCAGGTCAAACACGCCGTGACCGACGCCGCGGAGCGCATGTGCGGCGGCGACGCCTCGCTTACAGACAAATCAGCGGACGAAGCGCCCTGCTCGCACTGCCCGTATATATTCGTATGCAGATACACGAAGAAAAAAGAAAGGAAGAGGAGCTGATGAGCATGGAATGGACCGATGCGCAGAGAGCGGCGATAGATCTGCCGCGCCGCGACGTGCTCGTGGCGGCCGCCGCCGGATCCGGCAAGACGGCGACTCTTACCGAACGCGTACTGCTTACCGTCTGCCGCGAAAAAGATCCGGTGGACATCAACCGGCTCCTCATACTCACGTATACTGAAAAGGCGGCTGAAGAGCTGCGCGTGAGGATCAGGAACAAGCTCGCCGCCGAGTCTGAAAAGGACCCCGGCAACGGCAGGATCAGAAGACAGCTGTCGCTGTTGCCGTCGGCTTCGGTCAGCACGATCCACTCGTTTTACGGCAGGGTGATACGCGAGGGCGGACCGTCGCTCGGCCTGCCGCCGAAGCTCCGCACGATCAC